>BEIR01000094.1 GCA_002898855.1 bacterium HR41 | reverse complement strand
ATCTCCTCGCCGCCCACTCGCTCGTCCACGACGGCGACCTAGACGTCTCCGACGAGTACAAGAACCGCGCCTACCGTCCCTTCTACCCCTACGTACTCGACCAGCACGGCGAGCCCCGCGCCGACGGCGCGCTGCTCGAACCGCACGGTGTCGGGATGCCGCTGTTGATCGCCCCCGCCTACGCAGTCGGCGGCGCGCGCGCCGTCGAAGCGTTCCTTGCCCTGCTCGCCGCGCTGTGCGCGCTCGTCGTCTACCAGCTCGCGCGCCGCGTCGTGCCCGATCCGTGGGCAGCCGGCGCGACGGTCGCGGTCTTCCTCTCGCCGCCCCTCCTCGCCTATTCCACCGCGGTCTACCCGGAGCTTCCGGCGGCCCTTCTGTTGGCTGTGGCGGTCACGATCGCCGTGCGTGCCGCCGAACAGCGACCGCGCGCGCGCGAGGTGCTGGCCGGCGCGCTCGCGATCGCGGCGCTACCGTGGCTCGGCACCAAGTTCGTGCTCCCCGGCGCGGTCGTCGCGGTGTGGCTGTGGCGCACGCTGGCGCGCTCGCGGCGGCCGCGGCTCGCAGCTTTGTTCGTCAACGTGCTTGCCATAGCCGCGGTCGCGTACGTGCAAGTTAACCGCACCCTCTACGGCGGTCTCAGCCCCTACGCCGCCGACCGTGCCGGCGAGAGCGCCACCGACGCCGCGTTCCCGACCGGTTATCTCGAGCGCGTCTACCGCTTCGTGGCGCTCTTTCTCGACCGTGACTACGGGCTTCTGCGCTGGGCGCCGATCTTCGCGCTCGCCTTCGCGGGCGTGTACCTGTTGCGCGTCTCGCGCCGCCAACGGCTCGCGCGAGCGCTTCCCGAGCAGGCGCGTGCCGACCGCTGCGCGGCTCTCTGCGCCGCCGTTTGCGGCGCGCAGCTCGCCGTCGCGGCGCTGCTCGCCCCGACGATGTTCGGCTTTTGGTTTCCGCCCCGCCATCTCGTCGCCTGTCTGCCGCTCGCCGTACCGCTGGTGGCGTGGGGGACGCGGCGGCTGCCGCGCACGGCGCTGCTGCTCGGCGGGCTCGGAATCGCTGCGAGCGTCGCGGTGTGGTGGCGGGCCCGCAGCGGTGGCGGCCTCGTGATCGGGCGTCCCGAGACGGCGCCGCTCGGCCCGCTCGTCGACGCCCTCCCGCTCTACGGCACCGGGTCGGCCTGGCCCTACCTACTGGCGCTCGGCTGCGCGCTCGCTCTGGCGGCCTTTCTCGCTGCTAGCGAGCTCCGCCACTCTCGCCAGACTGCCGGCAGCACCCGTGCCAGATACTCGGGGTAGCGCACGAACGAGCGCCCGGTGCTGCGCCGCCGCCAGCTGATCGGCACTTCGAGCGGCTCGATGCCCGCGCCCCACAACGCGAGCGTCAGCACCTGGGCGTAGTTGTAGTCGTGGCGGATTCGCGCGGCGTGCAGCGCCCGCTTCGAAAAGGCGCGAAAACCGCTCTGCCCGTCGGTCACCACACGCCCTCCCATGAGGCTGCCGAGCACCGCGCTGCCGATGCGGTTGGTGAGCGCGCGATGCCACGCCATCCCTTCGCGCCGCCCGAGGAAGCGACTGCCGACCACGTAGTCGGCGCGCCGGCGCGCGATCGGGTCGAGCAGACGCGGGATCTCGCGCGCGTCGTACTCGCCGTCGGCGTCGAGGTAAACGCAGGCGTCGTAGTCCTCGTCGCGCGCGACAGCCAAGCCGCTGCGCAGCGCCGCGCCCAGGCCGCGGCCGCGGCCGTGGGCGAGGACGCGCGCTCCCGCCTCGCGGGCAATGCGGGCGGTGGCGTCGGTCGAGCCATCGTCGACGACGAGCAGGTCGAGCTCGAAACCGCAGGCCTGTTTCGGCACCGCCGCGAGCACCGCACCGATCGTGGCCTCCTCGTTGCGCGCCGGCACCACGGCGAGGGCACGTCCGCGCAGCGCCGGTTCGACCGCTCCCGGTGGCTCGAGCTGCGGCACGAGCGGTCGTCCACGTGCCGCGGTTGGGGCTGGAACGCCGAGCAGCGCGGCGACGGTCGCCGCGAGCTCCAACACCGACCGCCGTCCCCGCACGACGGCGCCCGGTACCGCACCCCTCCCCCAGATCGCGAACGGCACCGGCCGCTCGCCCCAGTCGAGATGGCCGTGGCCGCCGATGCCCCGACCCTGCCCGTGGTCGGCCATGACGATCACCGTGGCTCGATCGAGCTTGCCGAGCGCCTCGAGCTGGGCGAGGAACTCTCCGACCAACGCATCCGACCGCTCGAGCTGCTCGAGGTACTCGCGGTTGCGCACTCCGCGCACGTGTCCGATCTGGTCGGTGGCGAGCAGCTGCAGAACGAGGAGCTCGGGATCCTCGTCTCGCACCACACGCAGGCCCTCGGCGACCAGCGAACGGTCGATCGCCGCGGTCGCTTGCACGGACGTGACGGCGCTCACCTCCCCGCCGGGGAACGGGTCGAGCAGGTGGGCGATACCGACCAGGCGGCCGCGCATGCCCGCGCGCGCGAGGGTGTCGAAAAGCGACTCGCAACGCACGCCAAGACGCGGCGCGAAGTTCGAGCGCATACCGTGCTCGGCGGGGGTGGCCCCGGTCAGCATCGATGAGAAGCAGACGACGGTGCGCGCCGGGTAGGCAGGCTCGACGCCCAGGTACTCGGTACCCGAACGGAAGAGCCGGTCGAGGTGCGGGGCGTGCGCCTGCCAGAAGCGCTCGCGGTTGAGGCCGTCGACAACGATCACGTAGACGCGCTCGGCGAGGCGCGAGCGCGGGGTCGCGCCGGCCGCCATGTGCACGGGATAGGGCGGCAGCACGCGCTCGAAACGCCGCTGCCAGAATGCGCCCAGGGCTGTGACAAGCGCCGCAGCCAAGCCGATCCGTGGCCCGGCGACCGCGGCCGGCTCGAGCGCCGCGGTCGTGGCGGCACCGAGTGCGAGGACGAGCTTGGGTACCTGCTCGAGCGCGTTGCCGCTCGTCGGGTCCGAGTTCGTGAGGACGAGACGCCAGAAGCGCAAAAAGTTCGTCCAGGGCGCCCCGGTCCGCAAGCGGTAGTAGACGGTGCCCCACATGACGACGGTGAAGAAGACGTAGCCGCCAAGCGCCCCGACCAGCATTCCCGGCGCGCGCCACGGCTCGAGCAGAGCCAATCCTGCGATCGCGGCAAGCCACAAGAGCGCGCGCCCGCGCAAGGGGAACTGGTAGCGGGCGGAGACGAGCGAAAAGACCAGCGCCGCGCCAGATGCGGCTACGTACGGACCGTCCGGCGCGAGCCCCAGCAGCAGCGCGCAAGCGAGCACGAGCTGCGGATAGACGACGCTGAAGGGACGCCCTTCGTTGAAGACGTTCCAGAGGCGAGCGGCCCAAATCTCGAACAGACCGGCGTGCACGGCGGCATCGTATTTAGGTGGGCCTAATAGAGGCGGTGAGGTAGAAAGGGCCGCGCGCGGCGCCGGCGCCGCGCGGGTCGCGGCTCAAGCGTGGCCGATGACAATCCCGACGGCCGCGACGAGCGCGCCGCCGAGCGTCACCTGGACGAGCGATAGAGCGAGCGGCACGCGCATGAAGCGGCGGCGAATCAAGGCGATGGCGACCAGCTCGACGCTAACAACGGTGTAAGCGAGCGCTAGCGCGTGGTCGACGTCGGCGATCAGAAACGGCAGAGCGTGGAGCGAGCCGCCGATGAAGGTCGCGACGCCGGTGACCGTGCCCCGCACCAGCCCCGATCCGCGGCCGGTTACCGTGCCCGGGTCCGAAAGCCCCTCCGAGAGCCCCATGCTGATGCCGGCGCCGAGCGCCGTCGCCAAGCCGACGAGCAGCGCTTCGCGCGAACCGGCGAGGTAGGCGGCAGCGAAGATCGGCGCGAGCGTCGAGACAGTGCCGTCGATCAGCCCGACCAGCGCCGGCTGGACGAAGCGCAGCACGAAGCGTTGTTCATCGATAGCGCGCCCGAGCATGGGGATCTGGAACTCTCGCATTAGTTGTACTTATAGCAACTCAATTAAGATAAGGTGCACCTAAGATGATGAACGTGACCAAAAGAGTGTCTGGGACACAAGACACAGCAGGTGAGCCGCTCGCAGCTGTGCTGCGCAAGCGCGGACTGCGCACCACTCCCCAGCGCATCCTGATCGAGGATGCACTCCACAGCATTGGCCGCCACGCCACCGCTGACGAGGTGCGAGCCGCGGTCGCCGAGCGGCTCCCGAACTGCACCACTCCGACGGTCTACGCGACGCTCGAGCTGCTAGTCGAGCTCGGACGGGCGCGCAAGGTGCAGGTAGGCCATGGGCCGGCCCGCTTCGACCCGCGCACCGATAATCACGCTCACTTCCTGTGCACGGAGTGCGGCGCGATCGAGGACGTTCCGCTCCCCGATAGCGACCGCCCAGCTGCGCTCGCGTTGGCCGCGGCGAGCTCGGCAGGGCACGAGCCGCACTCGGCCGAGCTCGTTATCGAGGGCCGCTGTGCCCGCTGTCGCCGTGAGCGGGGTCGTAGTGCCAAGGGGCCGGTGACGGCTTCTCGTCGTCGCCGTCGCCCTCTTCGCTGACGATCCTGCGCGCCTCGGGCGTGTCCTCGCCGAGACGGTGGGGTCCCGTTTTGTCGCGGAACAGGTCGACGTCGGCTCGCTCGATCAGCGCCTGCCGGTCGCTGTCGACGGCCTGTGCGATACCGCACGAGACGCGGATCGGCCGTCCGTCCGGAGCCTGGCAGGAAGCGGCTACGAGCTTGCGCACGCGGTCGCGCAAGCGCTGCGCACCGGCATGATCGGTCTCGCGCAGGATCACCGCGAACTCGTCCCCGCCCCAGCGATAGCAGGCGTCGGTCGCGCGCGCAGCTGACGCGAGCGCGACCGCCACTTGGCGCAGACACTCGTCGCCGGCTGGGTGCCCCCAGGTGTCGTTGATCTCCTTGAAGCGATCGACGTCGAGCAGGAGCAGCGACAGCGTCGATCCCGACCGTTCCAGCCGTGACAGCTCGAGGTCCAGCGCCTCCTCGAACGCACGGCGGTTGCCGAGGCCGGTGAGCTCGTCGATCCGCGCGAGGCGCCGTGCCTGCGCTTCGTTCTCTCCCGAGATGATCCGCTGCAGGCGTACGTACGTCATCAGGATCAGGAAGGCGCCGCTGAGCGCGTACCAGGGCAACATGTGGCTGAGCAGCAAGAGCAGCTTGTCGTAGCTGTAGGGCTCGTAGAGCAAGGGGCTCAGGATCCCGAGCGAAATCAGGCCCAGCAGCGGCAGCGCGCGCCGCGCCGGGTGGATGCCGGCAGCGGGGATTAGAGCCAGCAGGTAAGCCTGGTTGAAGGGCGAGGAGGTACCTCCCGACTGCCAGACGAGCAGCGCCAGCATCGGGATCAGCGCGGCGTTCAGCACCCAGAGGTGGCGGAACGTGACCTTGTCGCTGGCGAACAACCAGTAGGCCGCCGCTAGCGAAAAGGCCGCATAGGCAAGCTCGAGCAGTAAGGCACCGAGCTTGATCCCCTGCGCCGGGATCGCGACCACGAGCAGCATCACGCCCACGACGACACCGATGATCAGCGTGAGCGCCATCATCCGCCGCGCGTTGCGCAGGTCGGCGCCGGCGTAAAGGTCGTCGCGCTTTGTTACGAGCTCGCGCAGCGCGGCACGAAACTCGCGGTCCGCGCCCTCTCTCCCGAACATGTTCCCTAGATCGGCGCGGCCAGAGCCGAACTTCAATTCGGCACCGCTGAGCTGGCCGCTACGGCCAGGAGCCGCTCGGCAGCGCTCGATGGGTCGAGCCGCCGGGCCGCTACCTCGTCGAGCAAGCGACCGAGCTCCGGGTCGTCGCGCAGCGCGCCCTCGAGCCGTTTGCGCAGGCGCGCGCTGGCGATCGTGAGC
>BEIR01000093.1 GCA_002898855.1 bacterium HR41 | reverse complement strand
GGCGTCGACAGCCGGGTGCGAGTGGTGCTCGACGGTGGCGAGCTCCAGGTCGACATCGGGGAGGACCTGCACGTCGACCTCCACGGCTGGGCGCGCCCGCTCTTCCGCGCCGAGCTCAGCGACGACTTCCGCCAGCGTCCGCAGCGGGCTGCGTCGCAGCGCGGCGAGGACGGCGTCGACGCTCGCACCGACGCCACGGACGGCAGCCCCGAAACCGGCCAGGAGGTGAAAGGACGATGAGAGCGAGCGTGCGGCTTGACCGCTTGCCGCCCTACCTGTTCGCCGAGCTCGAACGCAAGATCGAGGAGAAGCGGCGCGCGGGCGTTGACGTAATCAGCTTGGGCATCGGCGACCCCGACACCCCGACGCCGGCGGCTGTCGTCGATGCGCTGGCGGCGGCGGCGCGCGACCCGGCGACGCACCGCTATCCGACGAACCGTGGCCGCAGCGAGTTCCGGGCGGCGGTCGCCGACTTTTATCGCTGGCGCTTCGGTGTGGAGCTCGACCCCGAGAGCGAGATCGTTCCCGCGCTCGGCGCCAAAGAGTGCATCTTCAACCTCAATCTCGCCTTCCTCGATGCGGACACGTTGGCGCTCGCCGCCGACCCCGGCTACCCCGTCTACACGGGCGGGCCGTTGCTCGCCGGTGCCGAGGCGCACCCGCTTCCGCTCGTGCCCGAGCTCGGGTTCGTTCCCGATCTCGATGCGGTGCCGGCCGAGATAGCACGCCGCGCACGGCTGCTCTACCTCAACTACCCGAACAACCCGACCGGGGCGGTCGCGCCCGCTGGCTTTTTCGAGCGCGTCGTCGAGTTCGCTCACGAGCACGAGCTGCTTGTCGTCCACGACGCCTCGTACACCGAGCTGTGCTTCGACGGTTATGAAGCGCCTAGCTTCCTCGCGACGCCCGGTGCTCGCGACGTCGGTGTCGAAGTCTTTTCGCTCTCCAAGGGCTGGAACATGACAGGCTGGCGTGTCGCCGCGATCGTCGGCAACCGCGACGCCGTTGCCACCTACTGGAAGCTCAAGACCAACATCGACTCGGGAATGTTCGAGGCGGTGCAGCTCGCTGCCGTCACCGCGCTCGGCGAGCTGCGCGAGTTCCCCCGCCAGATGTCGGAGCTCTACCAGCGGCGTCGCGACCTCGTGTGCGACGCGCTCGAGCGCATCGGCGTAGCGGTCGAACGGCCGCGCGCGACGATCTACGTGTGGGCGCCCGTTCCCGACGGGTTCGCCGACGCGGCGAGCTGGTGCGAGCACGTGCTCGAGCGCGCCGGCGTGGTCGTATCGCCGGGCGGTGCGTACGGCGCGGCGGGCGAGGGCTTTTTCCGCATCTCGCTGACCGTGCCCGACGAGCGGCTGCTGGAGGCGGTCGAGCGGATGCGCGAGTCTCTCGGCTGATCGGCGCGCTGTGGTGTGACCGCGCGACCGCTTCTCGCCTGCGGGATCGTCCCCTTCGGTTCGCTGCTCCAGCTCGCGATCGTTGAGCAGCGGCTTGGCGCTGCATCAGGTGCGCTCGATGCCCTCACCTTCGAGCCGGGACGCGCCGAGGCTGTGCGCCGCGAGCTCGCAGTTCTCGCCCCCGCGGCTGTCGCGTGCGGGTTCAGGTTGCCGCCGCCTGGGCCGGCGGCGGTCGGCGAGCGCCTCTGCGACCGCCAGCTTGCGAAAGTCGGTATCCGCCCCAACCCGCAACTTCCCGCCGGCGCGGAGCGCGATTGGGTGACGGCCGTGGCCGACCTGGCGCGGCTCGAGAAGGGGGCGGAGGGCGCAAGGGCAGGTGCGGGCGAGGCGTACCGCGGCTTCCTCTGCGAGACCGTTCCCGACGCGGTCTTCGCACGTCTGCTCGGCGCCCGCGTGCCGGCGCGGCGGCACCCCTTCGGCGTGCGAGCGCGGATCGAGGCGCTCGGCCACGCCGCCGTGCGCTTCCGTGGTGGGTCGCCGTGGGACCGGCGTATCGAGGAGATCGAGGCGGTGGCGTGCGCGCTCTGCGCCTTCGAGGCGCTGGCGGACAACGCGATCGAGCTCGGTGATCGCAGCGAAGGGGTGGTCGTGCTGCCGGGGCGCGAGGCGCTCGCCGCCTTCGACCAGCGCGCGCTCGTGCCGGTGGTCGAGCGGTTGCTCCTCCACTGATCGCAGCGCCGACGACCGCCGCGCCGCTGCGGGGCGAGCCCAGCCGCGCCGTGGCGGCGCCTGGACGGCCCGGTTGCGCGCCTACACTAGGAGGCGAATGCAGGACCGCCGCGAGACGCGCTTCGGCGAGGGCATCCGCAACCCCCGCGCGCGGCAACGGGCGATCTGCATCGCAGCGGCCCCGCACGAGCCGGACTTCGCGGAGCTGCGCGAGCTGTTGCGCACCGCGGGCGTGGCGGTAGCCGGGGAGCTATGGCAGCGGCGCGAGCGCCCCGACCCCGACCGCTACCTCGGGCGCGGCAAGCTCGCCGAGCTCGCCGAGCGAGCGCGCGAACTCGGGGCCAACGTTATCGCCTGCGACGACGAGCTTCTGCCGCGGCAAGAGCGCAACATCGAGGCCGCTACTGGGCTGGCGGTCGTCGACCGCACCGCCATCATCCTCGACATCTTCGCGCGCCACGCGCGCACGGCCGAGGGCAAGCTGCAGGTCGAGCTCGCCCAGCTCGAGTACAACCTCGCGCGGATGCGCGGCCTGTGGACCCACCTCGAGCGGCTCGGCGGCGGGATCGGCACGCGCGGCCCAGGCGAAAGCCAGATCGAGACCGACAGGCGGCTGGCGCGCGATCGCATCAGCGAGATCAAGCGCAAGCTCGCGCACATCCAGCGTGTGCGCGCCACGATGCGCGCCGAGCGCGAGCGCGCAGCGCTGCCGACGATCGCGCTCGCCGGTTACACCAATGCCGGTAAGTCGACGCTCATGAACGCGCTGACTGGTGCGGGCGTCAGCGTCCGCTCGCGGCTTTTCCACACGCTCGATCCCACCACGAGAGCGTTTCGCATCGATGGCCGCACCTATCTGCTCACCGACACCGTCGGCTTCATCCGCAAGTTGCCTCACCAGCTGGTGGCGGCGTTCGCGGCGACGCTCGAGGAGACACGTCGCGCCGACCTGGTGCTGCACGTCCAGGACGCGTCTGTTCCAGAGCCAGAGCTCGCGGGGATGCTCGCGGCGGTCGAGCGGACGCTCGAGGAGATCGGCGCTGCCGAGCGTCCGCGCCTGCTCGTCTTCAACAAGATCGACCTCGTTTCGAGCACCGCCCGCCGGGCGCTGCGCCGCCGCTGGCCGCGCGCCGTCGCGGTCTCGGCCGAGAGCGGCGAGGGCCTGGAACAGCTCCGCCGACGCATCGCAGCCGAGCTCGCGCGAGGTCTCGAAGCCGTCGAACTGTTCTTGCCCTATCGCGAGGGAGCTCGCCTCGCCGAGCTGTTCGCGCTTGCGGGCCAGGTAGAGCAGAACCACACCGCCGAGGGGGTGCACGTGCGCGCGCGTGTCCCCAAGCAGGTGGCGGCGCGCTTCGCGCCGTACCGTCTCGACCGTTCGGCCGCCGCGCAAGGCTCGTCGCGCAACGGACACCGCTTGGAGAGTCGAGAGGTGCCACGCCCAGGTCTTGCCCCGGCCTGAGCGAGGCAGGATCGCCGCGCTCGCTCGCGTCGTCACGCGAAGATTGCCGCCGGGATTGGCGGCGCACGGTCCGCTTACACTGCCTGCGTGACTTCGACGGCGATCGCGGTGGGCAAGGGCGCGGTGCTGCGGTGCCGGCGGCTCGTCCCGGGGGCGCTCTTGCCCCAGCGCGCCCACCCAGGCGATGCCGGACTCGATCTAGCGGCTTGCGAAGAGAGGGTGCTTGCGCCCGGCGAGCGCGCAAGCGTCGGCTGCGGTGTCGCTGTCGAGTTCCCGCCAGGGCACGCCGGGCTCGTCGTTCCGCGTTCCGGGCTGGCCCTTCGGCACGGCATCTCGCTCGTCAACGCTCCCGGTCTGATCGATCCCGGCTATCGCGGCGAGATCCGCGTGGTGCTCATCAACACCGACCGCACACACACCTTCCGTGTGCGCCGCGGCGATCGCATCGCCCAGCTGCTCGTGGTTCCCTTCTCGCTCTGCCGCGTCAGCGAGTGCGAGGCGCTAGGAGAAGGCGAGCGCGGCGAGCGCGGGTTCGGGTCGACCGGTGTCGCACCCCTTCAGCGCGTCCAAGCCGAGCCGATATCGAACACGTGACGTCGCTCCGCCCTGCGGCCGACGAAAGGCCCGAGCTTCCCCGTGGCGTGTACCCGCCGCAAACCGCGGGTATGCGCCCGCGCCGCCTTGGCGAGGCGGTGGTCGCGCTCGGTCTCGCCGACGAGGCGACGGTGCGCCGCTGTGCCGAGCGGGCACAGCGCGAGGGCAGGCCGCTCGGTCCCGTTCTGCTTGAAGAGGGCGTCGTCGACGAGCGGGGATTGGCGCGCGCACTCGCCGAGCGCAACCGTCTGCTGTACGTCGACCTCAACGAGTTCGAAGTCGACTGGGGCGCCGCCAACCTCATCGACGCTGCTCACGCGCGGCGCATGCGCGCCGTGCCGATCGCTTTCTGGGACGAAGGGACGCTGCTCGTCGCGGTCGCCGATCCGGCGAACCTGCCGGCTCTCGACGAGATCGAGCTCGCCACCGGTCTGCGCACAAAACGAGCGATAGCTGCCGCCGGCGAGATAGATGCGCTTTTGCGCCAACTGTCCGAGGCGGAAAGCGCGGTCGCCGAGATCGAAGAGGACGCGATTTCAGAAGAGCCCGGTGAGGCCGAAATCGTCGAGCTGCGCGACGTCGCCGAAGAGGCGCCCGTCGTGCGTCTCGTCAACTCGGTGATCGCCGACGCTGTCGAGCGCGGCGCCTCGGACATCCACTTCGAGCCCACCAGCGGCGACATGCGCGTGCGCTTGCGCGTCGACGGCGTGGTGCGCGACTCGACGACGATCCCGCGCGCGCTGGTCCCGGGCGTGGTCTCGCGTCTGAAAATCATGGCCGAGCTCGACATCTCCGAGCGCCGCGTCCCCCAGGACGGGCGCATCGGCTTGACCGTCGCCGGCCGCCACGTGGATCTTCGTGTCGCGACCCTGCCGGTCGCGCGCGGCGAGGCGGTGGTTTTGCGCGTCCTCGACCCCGGCCGGGCGCTCGTCAAGCTCGACGAGCTCGGGCTCGACGACGCGGACCGCGAGCTGCTCGAACGGACGCTGAAGCTCGGCCACGGTGCGATCCTCGCCACCGGGCCGACCGGCTCGGGCAAGACGACGACGCTCTACGCGGCGCTCAACCTGCTGAACGAGCCGGAGCGCACGATCGTGACGATCGAGGACCCGGTGGAGTACGAAATCGACGGCATCAAGCAGGTGCCGGTGAACGTGAAAGCCGGCCTGACGTTCGCCCGCGGGCTGCGCGCGATCGTCCGTGCCGACCCGGACGTCGTGATGGTCGGCGAGATCCGCGATCGCGAAACCGCGCAGATCGCGATCGAGGCGGCGCTCACCGGGCACCTGGTGCTGTCGACGCTGCACGCCAACGACTCGGCGACGGCGGCGGCACGGCTGATCGACATGGGCGTCGAGCCGTTTTTGGTGGCGTCAAGCCTGGAGTGCGTGATTGCGCAGCGGCTCGCTCGGCGACTGTGCGACTGCAAGCAGCCGCTGCGGCTTACGCGCAAGGTGCTGCGCGAGAACGGTTTCGGGCAGGTCGGTCCGATCGACGCGTTCGCGCCCGGCGGCTGCGTGCGCTGCGCTGGCACTGGTTTTCGCGGGCGCGTCGGGATCTACGAGATGCTGCGCTTCGACGACGAGCTGCGCGCGCTCGTGCTCGAAAGGGCGTCGGCCGATCGCATCCGCCGCGCCGCCCGCCAGGGCGGACTGCGCACGCTGCGCGAGGCGGCGCTCGACAAGGTTC
>BEIR01000092.1 GCA_002898855.1 bacterium HR41 | reverse complement strand
CGAGCTCGCGCCGCAGCCTTGCCAGCGACGCTCTGCGCAGCCGGCGGAGCACGTCCGGACAGCACCACTCGCGCTCGCTGCCGGCGGGACGGAGCTCCCCGCGCACGAGCTCGCCACGGCGCTCGAGCTCGCGCAGCTCGGGTGTCACGTCGACGCCGAAACGAGCGTTGGCTTGCTCGCTCGTGAACGGTCCGCGCGTGCGTGCGAACCGCCGTACGACCCGCAGCCGAGCTTCGGGCTCGTCGGCGAGGAAGCGCTCGGGAAGCCCGGCCGGCGGCGCGCAGCCGAAGGCGTCGCGGTAGAGCCCTGCCTCGTCGGCGGCGATGATCCGCTCTTCGCCGGCGATGCGCACGCGGGCGATGCGCCGCTGTCGCTCGAGCTCGGCAAGCAGCGCTCGCGGCGATACCACGCCCACGCAGCGCAGCGCGATCTCGCTCGCGGTCAGGTCGCCGACGGCGCGCAGCACGTCGAGCAGCTCGTCGGCGTTGGCCGCCCGCCGGCGCTCGTGCGTGCGCTGGAGCTCGGCTTCGACCTCGGCGATAGCGTCGGCGTCGAGAAGCTCCCGCAGCTCCTCCTGTCCGAGCAGCTCGCGCAACAGATCGCGGTCGAGAGCGAGGGCTGCGGCACGCCGTTCGGCGTTGGGCGTGTCGCCCTCGTACATGTACGTCGCGACGTAGTCGAACAGCAGCGACGACGCGAACGGCGAAGCGCGATCGGTTTCGACCTCGACGAACGCCACCTCGCCGCTTGCGATCGAGCGCAACAGTGTCTCCAGTGCCGGTAGGTCGAGCACGTCGCGCAAGCACTCGCGGTAGGTCTCGAGGACGATCGGAAAGCGCGGATAGCGGCCCGCCACTTCGAGCAGCGACTGCGCCTTGAGTCGCTGCTGCCAGAGCGGTGTCCGCCGGCCCGGACGCGTTTTCGGCAGGAGCAGCGCGCGGGCGGCGTTCTCGCGGAAGCGCGCGCCGAACAGCGCCGAGCCGCGCAGCTCGCGGACGACGAGGTCTTCGAGCGCGTCGGGTTCGACGAGCGCGATCTCGCCGCGTGGCGGCTCTTCGGCGTCGGGGAGGTGCAGTACGACGCCGTCGTCCGACCAGATCGCGTCGCACTCAATGCCGAGCTCGTCGCGCACCCGCGCCGAGATCGCTAGCGCCCACGCTGCGTGCACCCGCCCGCCCCAGGGGGAGAGCACGCACAACCGCCAGTCGCCGATCTCGTCCCGGAAGCGCTCGACGACCACAGCGCGGTCGGACGGGAGGGTGCCGGTCGCAGCACGTTGCTCGCGCAAGTAGGCGACGAGGTTGCGCGCCGCGCGCTCGTCAAGGTGGCAGCGGCGCGCGAGCGCGGCCGGATCGGCGTCGGCCGCTTGGCGGACGAACTCACCGACCGCGCGCCCCAGCTCGCTCGGTCGCCCGGCGCCCTCACCGCGCCAGAAGGGAACCATCCCGGGCAGGCCGGGCGCCGGCGTGACGATCACCCGATCGTGGGTGATCTCTTCGATCCGCCAGGTGGTCGCACCGAGCAGAAAGGTCTGACCGGGGCGCGCCTCGTAAACCATCTCCTCATCGAGCTCGCCGACACGGCGCCCGTCGGGTAGGTGCACGCCGTAAAGGCCACGGTCGGGAATCGTCCCGGCGTTGACCGTCGCCAGTTGCCGTGCCCCCTTGCGCGGGCGGATCGTGTCGGCGACGCGGTCCCAGACGATCCGCGGGCGCAGCTCGGCGAACTGTTCCGACGGGTAGCGCCCGTCGAGCATGTCAAGCACCTCGCACAGCAGCTCGCGCGAGAGCTCGGCGAACGGCCAGGCGCGACGCACGAGCGCGTGCAACTTGGCTACCGACACCTCTTCTTCACTGGCGGCGATGGCGACGATCTGCTGGCAGAGCACGTCGAGCGGATTGCGGGGTACACGGATCTGTTCGATCGCGCCGTCGCGCATCCGCTGGCACACCACTGTTGCTTCCAGAAGGTCGGCACGGAACTTCGGGAACACGCGCCCTTTCGAGACCTCACCGACGCCGTGACCGGCCCGCCCAACGCGTTGAAGGCCGGTGGCGACGGCCTTGGGCGACTCGACTTGCACCACCAGATCGACAGCGCCCATGTCGATGCCGAGCTCGAGCGACGAGGTCGCAACGATGCACGGAATCTCGCCGGCTTTGAGCAGCTCTTCGACGCTGTTGCGCTCTTCGCGCGAAAGCGAACCGTGGTAGGCGCGAGCCACCACGACCGGCTTTCCTGCCCGCTCGGACGCGAGTTCATTGAGCCGCATCGCCAGCCGCTCGGCGCCGCGGCGGTTGTTGACGAAGACGATCGTCGAGCGATGGCTTTCGACGAGTTCGAGCAGCGCTGGGTAGATCGCGGGCCAGATCGATCGCTGCGCGCCGGCACCGTCGGCGGTGGGGGCGAGCTCCGCGCCGCTGTCGGGCTCGGTCATGTCGTCGACGGGCACGCAGATCTCGAGGTCGAGACGGGGTTTCTCGCCCGCGTCGAGCACGCGGCAGCTGCGTCCGGTGCCGACGAGGAAGCGGCCGACCTCCTCCAGCGGCGAGGCCGTCGCTGACAGGCCGATGCGTTGGAGCGCTCGGCCGGCCGCAGCCTCGAGGCGTTCGAGCGTGATCGCCAGGTGCGCCCCGCGCTTGCTCGGCGCGAGAGCGTGCACCTCGTCGACGATCACGCACTCGCAGGTCGCGAACAGCTCGCGCGCCTGCGAGGTCAACATCAGATACAGCGACTCGGGGGTGGTGATCAGGATGTGGGGCGGGTGTCGCAACATCGCGCGACGCTCGCGCTGCGGGGTGTCGCCGGTCCGCAAGCCGACGCGGATCGCCGCGGCCGCCTCGCCGCCAGGCTGAGTGGCGATGCCGCGCAAGGGAGTGCGCAAGTTGCGCTCGACGTCGTAGGACAGCGCTTTCAGCGGCGAGACGTAGACGATGTGGATCCCCTCGCCGCGCTCTTCGGTATCCCCTGTCTTCGCCGCTTGAGCGGCGCTCGCAGCGCCGAGCTTGCGCACCAGGTGGTCGATGCCGCAGAGGAACGCCGCGAGCGTCTTGCCGGATCCGGTTGGCGCTGAGACGAGCACGTTCTCGCCGGCGGCGATCGCCGGCCAGGCGAGCTCCTGGGCGCGCGTCGGGCGCTCGAAGGCTTGGCGAAACCAGTTGGCGACGGGAGCGCTCAGCACTGCCAGGGGATCGGAGCTCACCGTCCGGCGAGGGTAGCCGGGGGGAGGGCGGCCGGAACGGCTAGCGCAGCCCCGCGCTTTCGACCGCGCGAGCGAGCACCCTGTCGATCATCTCCTCGGTGAGGCGTCCGGTGAAGACGTTTTGTTGGCTGGGGTGGTAACAGCCGATTAGCAGGCGACCGGAGGCGAGTGTCGCTTCAGCTGCGTGCCCGAAACGCGGTTTCGGTTTTGTCGTACTGCCAGCGAGGCGGGCGTCGGCGCGCAACACCGCATTCCAGGCGAAGCTGCCCAAAGCGACGACCGTTCGCAGCGACTGCAGCTGGGCGAGTTCGCGACAGAGCCACTCGAGGCAAGTATCGCGCTCTGCGGGTGTCGGTTTGTTCGCGGGTGGGGCGCAACGCACCGCCGCTGTTATGAAGCAGCCGGAGAGCTCGAGACCGTCGCCGGGTGCGAGCGATTGCGGCTGGTTGGCGAGCCCGGCGCGGTGCAGCGCGGCGAACAGGAAGTCGCCCGAGCGGTCGCCGGTGAAGATGCGGCCGGTGCGGTTGCCGCCGTGCGCCGCCGGTGCGAGGCCAACGAGCAGGAGGCGCGCCTCGGGGTCGCCGAAGCCGGGCACCGGTCGGCCCCAGTACTGCCAGTTGCGGAAGGCGGCGCGCTTCTCCTCGGCGACACGCTCGCGCCAGGCAACGAGCCGCGGGCAGCGGCGACAGTCGACGATCGCCGTCTCAAGCGCGCGGAGCTCGGTCGGCCAGCGCTCGTCGCCGAGCGCGACGGCGAGGCGCTCGCCTACCGTCGGAGGACGGTACGCCGTACCGGCCGCTCGCGGGGGTCGCTGTGGCACTGTGGGCACGCTCTAGTTTCGCCGGCGGTATCGGTGTCTCGTCGTCTGCGAGCGCTGCGTGGCGGTCTTCGCTCGCGCCGCCGGCGCGCGGCCGGGGGCTACGAACCCTCGGCAAAGTAGTCGCTGTCGACCCGCTTGAGCTCGTAACGGCGCGTGGTCGTAACGCCGACACCTCCGCTGTCGTCGGGGCGCCTGTAGGCGACTGTCCGGATCTGGTGGCGCGACTCGCTCGCGCAGCTTGCGATTCGCCGCTACCCGCACGTGCCGTTGACGGGTCGGATCTGGGAGTTGCGCGCGCACCTGACGGCGTACGACGCGGCCTTCGTGGCATTGGCCGAAATCCTCGATGTGCCGCTTTTGACAATGGATCGAAAGCTCGCTCGCGCGCACGGCCTCCGCGTCACGATCGAGTGTTTCGCCTGAGGTTCGCCGACGAGCCGTCGCACGCCGCCAGCGCTACGCCTTCAGCTTCCTCCCACTCGCGAAGAGCCACTGCGCCCAGGCGTAGAGGGGCAGCGCCAGGGCAGCGCAGATCGCGAGCGACAGGGCGACCGAGACGTCGGAATGGCCGAGGAAGCCGTAGCGGAAGGCGTTGATCAGAAAGAACAGCGGGTTGACGTGCGAGATCTCCTGCCACGGCGAGGGCAGCACGGACACGGAGTAGAAGGTCCCGCCGACAAACGCCAGCGGCGCGATCACGATGTTCTGGATGAATGCTGTGTGGTCCCAGCTCTGCGCGTAGATCCCCGCGATCAAACCAAGCGCCGAGAACGCCAACAGCCCGAGCGCGCAGGCGGCCGCGAGGACCAGCGGGTGGGCGACACCGACGCCGGTTAGCGGCGCCGCAACGGCAACCAACAGCGCGCCGATCAGCAGCGCCCGGCACACGCCGCCGACGAGGAATCCGATCGTCATCTGCCACGGGCGCATCGGCGCCGACAGCACGTCGTGGATGTAGCGGTCGAAGCGTGCCTGGAAGATCGTTGCGGAGTTGTTCGAGTAGGCGGCCTGCACCATCGACATCGCCACCAAACCGGGCACGATGAACTGGTCGTAGGGGATTCCGTCGATGCCACGGATCCGGCCCGACAGCGAGAGCCCGAAGACGAGGATGAACAGCGCCGACGAGACGACCGGCGCGAGGATCGTCTGCGTGTAGACCTTGCTGAAGCGAAGGATCTCGCGGCGCGCCAGCCACAGCATGCCGCGCATGCCGTCGGGCTCCGCCCCTCGTTCGATACGGTCGCCGGTGGCCTGCGCCGGCGCGGTCTGCGTCGCTTGGACTCTCACGCCGCCGCTCCAACGCCCATCGCTTTCACGTACACCTCGGCGAGGGACTCTGCTTCGTAGCGGGCGCGCAAGCCGTCAGCGCTGTCGCGGGCGAGCAGCTTGCCGTCGCGGATCAACGCGATCTCGTCGCAGAGCTCCTCGGCCTCCTCGAGATAGTGCGTGGTGAGCAGGATCGTCGTCCCGTCTGCGTGCAACTTGCGGATGTAGCGCCAGAGCTCGATCCGCAGCTCGAAGTCGACACCCGCCGTCGGCTCGTCGAGGATCACGAGCCGCGGTCGGTGCATCAGCGCGCGCGCCAGCTGCAAGCGCCGTTTCTGGCCGCCCGACAGCCGCGGGGCCCGCACGTCGGCCTTCGTGTCGAGGTCAAAGGCGCGGATCATCTCCTCCGCGCGCTCCTCCGCCTCGGCCTTCGACATGCCGAAGTAGCCGCCGTGGTAGACGAGCGTTTCGCGCACCGTAAGGAAGCGGTCAAGGTTGATGTCCTGCTCGGCGAGCCCCACCCACGAGCGCGCACGCAGCGAGTCGGCCGGTTCGCCGAAAACGCGTACCTCGCCAGCGGTGATACGGATCAGGTTGCAGACGGC
>BEIR01000091.1 GCA_002898855.1 bacterium HR41 | reverse complement strand
GCCCGGAGGCGACAGTCGCTAGCTCGCAGCGCCGCAGCGGCGCCGACGGCGCCTCCCCGCGGCGCGTCCTCGTGATCGACAACTACGACTCCTTCACCTACAACGTGGTGCAACTGTTGGGCGAGCTCGGTGCCGAGGTGGCGGTGGTGCGCAACGACTCCGCGACGGTCGACGACCTGTTGGCACGAGCACGCGAGCGCGGCGAGCGGCTGGTCGTCTCGCCGGGGCCGTGCACGCCGCGCGAGGCGGGCATCTCGGTGGCGGCGATCCGCCGTTTCGGCGAGGCAGGGGTGCCGGTGCTCGGCATCTGTCTCGGCCACCAGGCGATCGCTGTGGCGTTCGGCGGACGGGTCGTGCGGGGGCAACCGGTGCACGGCAAGGCGGCGACGATCGAGCACGACGGCAAGGGCGTTTTCAGCGGTCTGCCGACACCGATCGAGGTCGGTCGATACCACTCGCTGGTGGTCGATCTCGATCTACCTCCCGAGCTTGCCGCGACCGCTTGGGCAGGCGAGGTGCTGATGGGGCTACGCCACCGCTCGCTCCCTGTCGAGGGGGTGCAGTTCCACCCCGAGTCGGTGCTGACGCCGCACGGGCGTACGATGCTGGCGAACTTTCTGACCCTCGCTCCGGACAGCGCGAACGCGTAGGCTTCCCCCAACGAGACGTGCCTAATCCCCTGCTGACCGAGGTCATAGAGCGGCTAGCCCGGCGCGAGAACTTGCCGCCCGAGGAGGCGCGCGCGGCGCTCGGCGAGATCATGGCTGGACGGGCTTCCGACGCCCAGACGGCCGCGTTCCTGATCGCTTTGCGCACGAAGGGCGAGACCGTCGACGAGATCGTCGGGCTCGCCGAGGCGATGCGCGAGCGCGCGCTACCCGTGACGCTGCCGGACGGCGTGGTGGCGATCGACACCGCCGGCACCGGCGGCGGTCGGCCTACCTTTAACGTTTCGACGACCGCGGCGCTGATCGCGGCGGCAGCAGGTGTGACCGTCGCCAAGCACGGCAACCGCTCGGCCACGAGTCGCTCCGGTTCGGCCGATCTGCTCGAGGCGCTCGGAGCGTGCATCGAGCTCCCTCCCGAGCTGATCGCGCGCACGATTGCCGAGACCGGGTTCGGCTTCATGTTCGCGCCGCTCCACCACGCTGCCACCCGCCACGTCGTGCCCGTCCGGCGCGAGCTGGCAGTGCGGACGATTTTCAACTTCCTCGGTCCGCTTACCAACCCCGCGGGTGTGCGCCGGCAGGTGATCGGGGTCGCCGACAAAGCGTTCCTGGAACCGCTCGCGGCGGCGTTAGCGCGGCTCGGGTGCGACCACTGCCTGGTCGTCGCGAGCGCCGACGGCCTCGACGAGATCAGCGCCAGCGCCCCGACCGCCTACGTCGAGGTTCGCGACGGCGAGACGAGGAGCGGAACCATCGATCCCGCGACGTTCGGGATCGAGCCGATCGCCGTCGACCGTGTGCGCGCCGGCGACCCGGGCGAGAACGCCGCGATCACGCGCGCGATCCTCGCCGGCGAGCGGATTCCCGAAAGGACGGTCGCGGTGATAAACGCCGCCGCGGCGCTCTACGTCGCGGGAACGGTGGGGACGCTGCGCGAGGGAGCCGAGCGTGCAGCCGCGGCTGTCGACAGCGGCGCCGCCGCCGAGCTCCTGGAGCGGTGGGTACAGATGACGCGCGAGCTCGCTCCGGTCGGCGCAGGCTAGGCGTGGTGGCAGCGAACGGATCGGGCAACGCGACCTGCCGGAGGCGTCAAGGGTGCGGCTCGACGCGCTGATCGCCGCCACGCGTGAGGCGCTCGCGCGCCGCCGCGCGGAGCTACCGCTGCGCGAGCTCGAGCGCCTCGTCGAGCTCGATCGCGGCGGCCGCCCGTTCGCCGAGGCGCTGGCCCGCCCGGGCACCTCGGTTATCGCCGAGTACAAGCGCCGGTCGCCTTCGGCCGGCACGATCCGCGACGACCTCGATGTGGCCGACGTCGTCAGCGCCTACGAGCGCGGCGGCGCAGCTGCTATCTCGGTGCTCACGGAGGAGCGCCACTTCGGCGGCTCGCTCGCCGACCTGCGTGCGGCGCGGGCGGCAACGGACCTGCCGATCCTGCGCAAGGACTTCACGATCGACCCGTACCAGGTTTACGAGGCGAAGGCGGTCGGTGCCGACGCCGTGCTGCTGGTCGTGGCGGCGCTGCGCGACCGTGAGCTCGGGCGGCTACTTAGCCTCGCGGCGGAGCTCGATCTCGACGCGCTCGTCGAGGTGGCTAACGAGGACGATCTCGAGCGCGCGCTGGCCGTCGACGCCGATGTCATCGGCATCAACAACCGCGATCTGACCGACTTCACCGTCGACATCCGTCGCACGTTCGACCTCTTGCCGAGCATCCCGGCGGGCAAGATCGTGGTCTCCGAGTCGGGCATCGAGACGCGCGCCCAGATCGAGGAGCTCGAACAGATCGGGGTCGATGCGGTGCTCGTCGGCACCGCCCTGATGCGCGCCCCCGATCTCGAGGCGGCGGTCCGGGAGCTCACCCGTTCCGGCGAGCCCAGCCAAGCGTAAGCCCGCGGCACGCGCGGCTCTCGGCTTTCTCTAAGCCTTCTCTTAGGTAGCGCTTAGCGCGATCGGTTTAAATGGCGGGCGATGGAGGAACAGAATGGGGGTCGCAAGATCGCGGTAGGGCACCTGCTGTCCGGTGTGGTCGGCGGGCTGCTCGCCGCTGCCGTCGTGTTGCTGCTCGGCGTGGCGGGTGTCGTCGACTTCGGCGAGACGCGCGACGTCGTGCGCGAGCGCACCGTCGTGCGCGGCTCGGGCGGCAGTTCTCTCGACGTCAGCGCCGTCTACCGCGAAGCCGGTCCGGGCGTGGTCTACGTCGAAGCCCAGGGCGGCACCGACACCTCCCCGTTCGGTCTGCCGTCGCCGAACGAGGAAGCCACAGGTTCGGGCGTCGTTCTCGACCGCGACGGCAACATCCTCACCAACTGGCACGTCGTCGAGGGTGCGCGCTCGATCGCTGTGCGCTTCAGCGAGAACGGCGAGCTGGTGCCTGCCGAGCTCAAAGGTCGCGACCCCTCGTCGGACCTCGCCGTCGTCAAGGTCGATCCCGACCGTGTCGGCGGCAGGCTTGTGCCGCTGCCGCTGGGCAGCTCGGCGCGCGTGAAGGTCGGCGATCCGGTCGTCGCGATCGGTAACCCGTTCGGTCTTTCGCGCACTGTCACCACCGGCATCGTTTCGGCCGTGCAGCGACAGATCCAGGCGCCGAACGGGTTCACAATCCCCAACGCGATCCAGACCGACGCTGCCATCAACCCGGGCAACTCCGGTGGTCCGCTACTCGACGCCGAGGGTCGCGTGATCGGGATCAACTCGCAGATCGTGACGGGCGGCAGCCGCGGCTCCGTGGGGATCGGCTTCGCAGTGCCGATCGACCTCGCCAAACGCTTGCTGCCACAGCTCAAAGAAGGCGGCGTCGTGAAGCGCGCCTACCTCGGTATCGAGATGACCGATCTGACCTCGCAGCTGGCCGAGGACCTCAACCTGCCGGTGCGCAGCGGCGCCTTGATCACAACGGTCGTTCCCCGCTCGCCAGCGGCGCGGGCCGGCTTGCGAGGTGGCCGCACCAGGCTCGAGAACGGGTTGCGCGCCGGCGGCGACGTGATCGTCGAGATCGACGGTCGGCGCGTGCGCTCGGCCGAGGACGTCACAGCGATAATCGGCGAGCGCAGCCCCGGCGACACCGTGCGCATCGTCTACTACCGCGGCCGCGAGCGGCGCACGACCCAGGTCGAGCTGGGTACGCGTCCGGCGCGGCTCGCCACCCAAACGCTCCAGGAAGAATCGCCGCTGCCTTGAGCGATCCCGCTCCTGCCGGCGCCGAGGCTCCCCGTCGCCAGGCGGTCGCGAGCGCGATCGGCGCGGCAGCCGCGCAGGCACGTCCACGGGCGGCTGTGCCACGATTGACTGCGTGACGAGGGTCAAGGTCTGTGGCCTCACCGATCCCGACCAGGCGCTCGCCTGCGCCGATCTCGGCGTGTGGGCGGTGGGGTTCGTGCTCTGGCCGCATAGCCCGCGCGCCTGCAGCGTCGAAGCGGCGGAGGCGATCGGCCAGCTGCTCAAACGCCGGGCCGAGGTGGTGGGCGTTTTCGTCGACCAGCCGCTCGACGAGATCGTTTGGCTCGCCGATCGCTGCCTGCTCACCGCTGTGCAGCTCCACGGCCACGAGGGTCCGGCGTTCTGCGCCGAGGTAGCACGGCGCACCGGTTGCAAGGTCGTGAAGGCGGTGCGCGTACGTGACGCGGCGACCGTTCGCTCGCTGCAGCCCTACCACGTCGACTACCACCTGCTCGACGCCTACGTCCCCGGCACACCCGGCGGCACCGGCGCGACGTTCAACTGGGAGCTTGCCCGGATGCACGACCACGGCGTGCCGGTGATCCTCGCCGGTGGCTTGAACCCCGACAACGTGGCCGCCGCGATCGCCGCCGTGCGTCCCTTCGCGGTCGATGTCTCGTCGGGTGTCGAGCGGCGCCCCGGCGACAAGGATCTGGCCCGGGTGCGGGAGCTCGTGGCCGCGGTCGCTGCCGCCGACCGCGAGCTCGCGCACGAGGCCGAGATGCCCGCGACGCAGTCGCAAACCAGCGCCGCTCAGCTCCCCCACGGGCGCTCGCCGCTGGCAGGCGCGAAAGCGGGGCGCCGGTGACGGGCGCCCGCGAAGGTATCGTCGGGGGCGGCCGCGAACGTGTCGCCGGCACGTCGACGCTGCCGCCACGGCGGTTCGGCCCCTATGGCGGGCGCTACGTGCCCGAGACCTTGATCCCCGCGCTCGACGAGCTCGAGCGGGCGTGGGCCAAGTTGCGTGACGAGCCGACCTTTCGCTCCGAGCTCGGCGACCTGCTGCGCGACTACGCCGGTCGGCCGACACCGCTGTACCACGCTCGCAGGCTCTCGCAGTCGACCGGTGGCGAGATCTACCTGAAGCGCGAGGACCTGCTCCACACTGGTGCGCACAAGATCAACAACGCCCGCGGACAGGCGCTGCTCGCGCTGCGGATGGGAAAGCGGCGCGTGATCGCCGAAACGGGGGCCGGTCAGCACGGCGTGGCGTGCGCTACCGCATGCGCGCTGCTCGGCCTCGAGTGCGTTGTCTACATGGGCAGCGAGGACATCCGCCGCCAGCGGCCGAACGTCGAACGCATGCAGCTTCTGGGGGCGCAGGTGAAGCCGGTCGAGGCGGGCGCTCGCACGCTCAAGGAGGCGGTTAGCGCGGCGATCCGCGACTGGGTCACTAACGTCGAGACGACCCACTACGTGATCGGCTCGGCGGTGGGTCCGGCCCCGTATCCCGCGCTCGTGCGCGACCTGCAGCGCGTGATCGGGGAAGAAGCGCGCGCGCAGATGCTCGAGCGGCTCGGGAGGCTGCCGGACCGTGTCGTTGCTTGCGTGGGCGGTGGCTCCAACGCGATCGGCACGTTCGCTGCTTTCCTCGGCGACGACACGGTCGAGCTGGTCGGCGTCGAGGCGGCAGGGGAGGGGATCGCGAGCGGTCGCCACTCGGCGCCGCTGACCACCGGCGCGCGCGGCGTGCTGCACGGCGCTTTCGAGGCCGTGCTGCACGACGAATGGGGCCAGGTGCTCGAGGCGCACTCGGTATCGGCGGGGCTCGACTACCCAGGCTCCGGACCCGAGCACGCGTACCTGCGCGACACGGGTCGGGTGCGCTACGTCGCTGTCGATGACGCGGCGGCGCTGCGCGCGTTCCGCGCGGTCTCGCGCGCCGAGGGCATCATCCCGGCGCTCGAACCCGCCCACGCCCTCGCGTACGTGCTCTACGAAGATCCCGCGCCCGGTGCGGTCACGCTGGTGACGTTGTCGGGGCGGGGCGACAAGGACCTGGCGACCGTGCTGGCGCTGGGCGACG
>BEIR01000090.1 GCA_002898855.1 bacterium HR41 | reverse complement strand
GTGAGGCGATGTGCAGGCGGCGCAGCGCAGCGGGACGCGACGCCAGGGCCGCTGACGGGGCGCTCTGTGCGGAGGCGCTCGCGCACGCAGCGCTCAGCCGCCGAGCGATGGGCAGTCCCGCGCTCGTCGACTCCTTCGGCAGGGTCGCCCGCGACCTGCGTCTGTCGGTCACCGACCGCTGCAACCTGCGCTGCCGCTACTGCATGCCGGCCGAGGGGGTGCCCTACGCCCCGCGCACGGAGCTCCTCACGATCGGCGAGACGGTGCGACTCGTCGCGCTGTTGGCGCGGCTCGGCATCCGGCGCCTGCGCATTACCGGCGGCGAGCCGCTGCTGCGCGGCGATCTCGTCGACCTTGCTGCGGCGCTGCGGCGCATCCCCGAGATCGAGCGGCTTGCGATCACCACCAACGGCGTGCTGCTCGAGCGTCGGGCTGCCGAGCTGGCGGCGGCGGGCATCAGCCACTTCAACGTCAGTCTCGACTCCCTCTCGGCACAGCGGTTCGCGGCGATAACACGGCGACCGCTGCTGCGCCGCGTTCTCGCCGGCCTCGCCGCGCTCGAGCGCACGCCCGGCGTCGAGCGGATCAAGGTCAACGTCGTGGCGACGCGTGACTTCAGCGACCGCGAGCTGTTCGCCTTCGTCGAGCTGGCACGCACCCGCCCCTACGAGGTGCGCTGTCTCGAGTTCATGCCCCTCGACGGCGAACGCTCGTGGCGCCCGGACGCGGTCGTGACCGCCTCCGAGCTGCGCGAACGGATCGAGCGGCGTTACGCGCTCGAGGAGCTTCCCCGCCCGGCGGGCGCCACCGCGCGCGCATACCGGTTCGCCGACGGCAGCGGGACGATTGCTTTCGTCAGCCCCGTCAGCGCCCCGTTCTGCGGCGACTGCACGCGCCTGCGCCTGACCGCCGACGGCCACCTGAAAACCTGTCTGTTCGCGAGCGAAGAGCTCGATCTGCGCACACCGTTGCGCGCAGGCGCGAGCGATCGCGAGCTCGCTGCGTTGGTGCGCGGCGCGGTCGCCCGCAAACCGCGCGGACACACCATCGCCACGGCGCGGTTCACGCCGCCGGAGCGGACGATGTCGGCGATCGGCGGATGAGCGCGGCGCAGGCTCGTGCGCGTCGCGGCCGCCAGCCTCGCGGCCACGTTCGCGGTGGGCGCTGCCCAGGGGTCGTCGGGGTCGTGCTGGCCGGGGGACGGGGGTCGCGCATGGGGGGCGACAAGCCGCGGCAGCTGCTGGCCGGCACGCCGCTTCTGCGGTACCCGATCGCGGCTTTGGCGCGCGCCGGTTTGCCGGTGGCGGTCGTGACCAAGCCCGGCTGCTCCCTACCGCGTCCGCTGCCGCCCGCGGTGCGGGTGCTGCTCGAGGGGGACAGCGACCACCATCCGCTGTGCGGCATAGTCCATGCGCTGCGCACGCTCGAGGCCGAGGCGATCGTCGTCCTGGCCTGCGACATGCCGTTCGTGCCCGCTCGCCTGATCGCCGCCCTGGCCGCCACAGCGGGCGTGGCGGCGGTGGCCACCTGCTCCGGCCTCGCCCCCTTTCCTGCCCGCTGGGAGCGCAGCTGTCTGCCGCATCTCGAGGAGATGCTCGCGCGCGGGGCGTCACTCCGCGCAGCGCTCGCGACAGCGGGTTGTCGTGTGCTGCCGTTCGCCCGCGGAGTGACCGCCGGCGCCGACGCCTGCGACGTTACGAGCGGCGTGTCGCTAGTCAAAACGGCGCTCTTCGACATCGACACGCCGCGCGACCTCGCACGCGCAGCAACGCTGTGCACCGCCGCTCCGACCGCCGCGTTAGAGCGGGGCTGCAGGAGCCGGTGAGCGCGCTGTCTCGCTAGCTCGTCCGGCCCCGCTCGGCGCGCACGACACCGCCGCCGAAGTCGGCCGCTTCGCGGGCGTAGCGGGCGAAGGCGACATCAACAGCCCAGGCCGCGCGCGGAGCGCCGACGCGCAAACTTGCGGCAGCTAGCGCCCAGTCGTTTTGGTCGTTGTAGAGCGCCGCCAGCTCGGCGAGCGCAAACGCCCCGCCCAGCCTGCGGCGCAGCTCCTCGGTGAGCTCCCAGGCGGCTTCATCGACATGCCGGTCGGGCTCGGCGAGCAGCCGCCGCTCCCCTTCGCGCCACTGTTCGAGTGCGCTCTCGACCTCGGGGTCCATCGTGCACCCCAAACCCTAGGCAGCACACAAGCTCGCCCGTCGTGCGAAAGAGCGCCCGACGTTCGGTCCGCCGCAAACCGGCCGGAGGCAAGCTCTCAGCGAGGCGAGCGCTCGCCCTTCAGGACGAAGTAGGGGCGCTCGCCGACACGCACCATCCCGAGGGCACGCGCCTCGCGCTCGACAGCCGTTCCGCGCCGCAGCTCGGCGGCGCGGGCGCGCAGCCGCCGGTTCTCGCGCTCCAGCTGCTCGAGCGCCGCGCGCTCACGGCGAAGTTCGGCGCGCTGGGCGACCCAGCGCGTAGCCGGCTCGACATAGAGGGCGAGGATCGTGCCCAGGACCACGAGCAAGGCGCGGCGCGCGAGCGCGTCCCAGTCGATCCGCGCCCGCGCGGCCGACCGTCGCGCGGCTGTCGCTCGCCCCGCGGATGCCACACAGCCGCTGTTCGCTGGCGCCAGCGCCGCTCCTGCCCGTGCGCGGGGATGCAAGAGACCCTGCGCCCCGGTCGCACCGCGCCACCGGGACGTCGTCAGGCGCGCTGGCCGAGAGCCCGGAAGGCGCCCTTGCCCGGGTAGGAAGCGCGCCCCGCCAGCTGCTCTTCGATCCGCAGCAGCTGGTTGTACTTGGCGGTGCGATCGCTCCGCGACGGCGCGCCAGTCTTGATCTGTCCGCAGCCGGTGGCCACTGCCAGGTCGGCGATCGTCGTGTCCTCGGTTTCGCCCGAACGGTGCGACACCACCGCCGTGTAGCCCGCGGCGAGCGCCGTGCGGACGGCCTCGAGCGTCTCGGTCAAGGTGCCGATCTGGTTGACCTTGACCAGAATCGAGTTGGCGACACCGCTCTCGATGCCGCGCCTGAGACGCTCGGGATTGGTGACGAAGAGGTCGTCGCCGACGAGCTGAACTCTCTGGCCAAGCCGGTCGGTGAGCGTGCGCCAGCCCTCCCAGTCCTCTTCGGCCATGCCGTCCTCGATCGACACGATCGGGTAGCGCTCGGAGAGATCGCTCCACAGCTCCGCTAGCTCGGCCGCCTGGAGCTCGCGCCCCTCGTGCTCGAGCACGTAGCGGCCGTCGCGCCACAGCTCGCTCGTCGCGGGATCGAGCGCGATCGCGACGTCCTCGCCTGGCTCGTAGCCCGCTGCCTCGATCGCGGCCACGAGCAGCTCAAGCGCCGCCTCGTTCGACTCGACGTCGGGGGCGAAACCGCCTTCGTCGCCGACCGCCGTCGCAAGACCGCGCTCGCGCAGCGTGCGCTTGAGGGCGTGGAACACCTCGACGCCGATGCGCAAGCCGTCGCTGAAGCGCTCGGCGCCGACGGGAACGATCATGAACTCCTGGAAGTCGACGCGATTGTCGGCGTGAGCACCGCCGTTCAGCACGTTCATCATCGGCACCGGCAGGACGTGGGCGTCGTCGCCACCCAGGTACCGCCACAGAGGCAGTCCGGCGTCGGCCGCAGCCGCCTTGGCCACCGCCAGCGACGCACCGAGGATCGCGTTGGCACCGAGTCGCCCCTTGTTGGGAGTGCCGTCGAGCTCGATCAGCGTGCGGTCGATCCGCTCCTGGTCGGAAGCGTCGAGGCCGCGCAACGCGGCGTCGATCTCGCCGTTGACGTTGGCGACGGCGCGCGTCACCCCCTTGCCGGCCCAGCGCTCGCCACCGTCGCGCAGCTCAACCGCCTCGAACTCGCCGGTCGACGCGCCGGAAGGCACGGCCGCTCGCCCGACAGCACCGGAAGCCAGTTCGACATCGACCTCGACGGTGGGGTTGCCGCGACTGTCGAGAATCTGCCGCCCGTGCACACGCTTGATCTCGCTCACGATTCAGCCTCCGGGGTCGGGGGATCGCTTGTCTTTGTGCGGAGCGCGATCGGACGGCTCGAGCCGCGCCGCGAGCTCGTCCGCTGCGCGGCGGAGAGCGAGCTCGGGATCGGCGCCGAGAGCGAGCGCGAGCTCGACCGCGCAGAGCAGAATCCTTCCAGCTTCGCGCTCGCTGGTGCTGTCCGCCGCCGAGCGCTCTGCGTCGCTCCGGCCACGGCCCGCGCGGTCGGCCTGCTCGGCGAGCGCGTGCGCGCACTCCGCGGCCGTGCGGTCGGGGAGGAGCCCGGCGGCCCGTGCTCGTCGCAGCACCTTGCGGGCCCGCAGCGTCGCCGGCAGGGTCGTGGCGATGTCGGCGAACGTCGCCCCGCCGCGCTCGCGGTGGCGCTTGACTTCGCTCCAGGTGCGCACCGCCTCGTCGGCGCTGGACGCACGCACGTCGCCGAAAACGTGCGGATGGCGGCGGATCAGCTTGCGGCGCAGCCCGTCGGCCACGGCGGCGAAATCGCCGACGCCGCGCTCCTCCAAAAGTAGCGCCAGGAACACGACCTGGTAGAGGAGATCGCCGAGCTCGTCGATGAGCTTCGCGTCGTCAGCGGCGAGCGCCGCGTCCGCGACCTCGTACGCCTCCTCGACGGTGTGCGGAACGATCGTGCGCTCGTTCTGCTCGCGGTCCCACGGGCAGTCGCGGCGCAAACGGCGGGCGAGCCGATCGAGGCGCGCTAGCGCCACGGCAGCGGTCGGCGACGGCATCTCGGCAAGTGCGTAGTCGGCCCCCTCGGTGCTCTCGGCGGATCTGCCGGCGCGCTCGTCGCCGTGGTCGTCCGCTCCCGCACCCACAGGGAAGAGTCCCGCGCTAGGGGGTTCCGGGCGTTTGGCCGAGCCCCCCGAGACCCTGCAGTCCTGCCGCTTGCGACGGCTGCGGTTGCGCTGCGGCGCCCGACGGATTGGGGTTACCGCCCGAAGCAGGCGTGCGCCCGCGCGGGCGACCGGCCAGCGGCGGCCCGTTGTCGCACTCCGAGACCACGAAACCTTCCGCGCACACCGTCTCGGCGCGCGAGCGCTCGCTGAACTCCTGAATGAAGAGCGTCAGCGCCTTTTGCTGCTGGTCGCTCTCGAGCTGGCTGCGGATGGTCGCGCGGACGGTGGCGTTGAGCGGCTCGGTCCGCGCCCGGCTGATGCGTGTGACACGGAAGACGTAGAAGCCGAGCGCGGTGCGGAGCGGACCGACGAGCTGCTTGCGCCGGGCCTTGAAGTTCGCGTTGTCGAGCGCTCGCTCCTGGCTGCCGCGTGTCACACCCGTCAGCCGTCCGCCCTGCTGCTTGGAGACGTCGTCGGTCGAGTAGCGCCTCGCGACCTCCGCGAAGCTACGGCCGCGCTCGATCTCGCGCCGTGCCCGCAACGCCTGGGCGCGGGTGTCGGTCAGAACGAGCTCGACGTCGCGCCGCTCGGGTTGCGAGAACTGCTGCTTGTTGCGCTCGTAGTAGGAGACGATGTCGCTCTCGTCGATCGCTGCGGCACGGTCTTGCACACGCTGTTGGATGCGCTGCTGGAGCAGGCTCAGCTCGATCCGCTCGAGGATGTCGCGCTTGGTCATCCCCGTGCGGCGCAGGAACTGCTGGTAGCGCGCGTTGCCGTTCTTGCCGGGGAACGCCTGTCTCAGCTGCTCGTCGAAAGTGCGCTCGATTTCGGCCGGCGAGACGCGGATACCGGAGCGCCGCGCCTCGGCGCGCAACCACTCGCCCTGCACGAGAAAACGCATCACGTCGTCGCGTAGCTGCTCGTACTGCTCGCGGCAGAGGCGCTTGAGCTCGGCGTCGCTGGGCGGTTTCGCGCCCTTGGCACGCGGTTCGCTCGCCGCGCGTTTGGCTGCGATGCAACGCCGGTAGGTGGGCGGGTCGGGAACCACCGGGCGCTGGCCGACCGTGCCGGTCGAGCG
>BEIR01000089.1 GCA_002898855.1 bacterium HR41 | reverse complement strand
CAAGCTCCTCAATGCTCGCGCGCAGGTCCTCGGCGAGCAGATCGAGGTCGAAGAGCGCGTCCCAGTCGCCCAAAAGCCCGAAGCGCAGCCAGCCGTTGTAGCTCATCACCGCCACCGCCAGGGCGTGGTTCTCTGGCAGGAACGCGACCGGTATGCACGCCTCCATCTTGCGCCCGAGCAGGTAGAGCGGGATCTGTGGCCCGGGCACGTTGGTGACGATGAGGTTGAACAGGCGCGTCGAGAAGTTGAGTCGCGAGGCGACCGCCAGCAGCGTGGGCGGCGCGAAACGCTCGAGCGACGCGATCACCGCGGCCCCCACCGCCTGCTTCGAGCGTTTGAGGTGGGCCATCGCCTCGGCGACGATGCGCAGCCGCTCGACTGGCTCCCAGGCGTAGACGGGCAGCGGGCCGCGCATCGCGACGATGCGGTTGCCGAGCGTGCCGTGCTCGTCGGGCGCGCGCACCGACACCGGGACGAGCGCGCGCAGCTCGAGCCCGGCGGTCGGGACGCCACGACGCCGCAGCCAGCGGCCGAGCGCACCGCTCACCGCCGCGAGCACGACGTCGTTGACCGTGGCGCCGAAGCCGTTTTTCACTGCGCGGAAATCGTCGAGGGGTGCCTCGACCCAGGCGATCCGCCGGTGCGGCCCGATGCGCACGTTGAGCGGGGTCGGCGGTGCCGGGTTGAGCGTCGCCCAGGCGACCTCGCCGAGACCCTCGACCGCCTCGCGCGCCCTGCGCGCCGCCTCGGTCGGGCGGCTCAGGGCACGCAGCGCGCCGCCCGCTAGCTCGAGCGGCGTGCGCAGCGCTGCCGATGCCGTTTCGGCGAGCAGGTCGAGCGTGTCGACGCGCTCGGTCGCGAGCGGTTTCGCTGGCCGGTGGGGGCGCGCCGGCAGCGGCTCGCCATCGAAGAGCACAGTGGCGATGTCGACCCCCGAGACACCGTCGATGACCGAGTGGTGCGTTTTCGAGACGAGCGCGAAGCGGCCCCCTTCGAGCCCTTCGACGAGCCACACCTCCCAAAGCGGCCGCGAGCGGTCGAGTCGCTGCGAGTAGATGCGCCCCACCAGCAGCCGGAGCTGCTCTTCCGACCCGGGCGGGGGCAGCGCGGTGTGGCGCACGTGGTAGCGGATGTTGAAGTCGGGGTCGTTGGCCCAGAACGGCCGCCCGAGCCCGAGCGGCGGCTTGACGAGCCGTTGGCGGTAGCGCGGCACCGCCTCCATCCGCTCGAGGATGTGGGCGATCAGGTCGTCGTAGCTCGGCGGCGGCCCTTCGAAGATCAGCACTCCGCCGATGTGCATGTGCGACGCACGCCGTTCCTGGTGAAGGAAGGACGCGTCGATCGGCGAGAGGCGCACAGGGGAGCTCACGACAATTCGCGAAGGTAGCGGCCGGCGGCGCGCGAGTCTCGGTTGGGGTGTGGGCGGCGCTCGTCGAGTACGGGGGCCGCTTCGCCAACAGTCGGTGCTCGCCCCCTAGACTGCGCTACGTGAGCAGCGCCAGATCGCCGGTCGTCGCACCACCGCGCCCCGAGCGCCGCCTGCTGGCTGCGCCGCGCGGCTACTGCGCCGGTGTCGATCGCGCGGTCGAGACGGTGGAGCGCGCGCTCGAGCTTTACGGGCCTCCGGTGTACGTGCGCAAGGAGATCGTCCACAACAAGCACGTGGTCGAGACGTTGCGCCAGCGCGGCGCGGTGTTCGTCGACGACGAGAGCGAGGTGCCCGAAGGCGAGGTGGTGATCTTCTCGGCCCACGGGGTGGCGCCCGCAGTGCACGAGAACGCGCGCCGGCGGCGGTTGCGCACGATCGACGCCACCTGCCCGCTCGTCACCAAGGTGCACGTCGAGGCGCGCAAGTTCGCTGCCGAGGGTTACACGATCGTGCTGATCGGCCACGAGGGGCACGAGGAGGTCGAGGGCACGATGGGCGAAGCGCCCGATCGCATCGTGCTCGTCGAGACCGAGGAGGACGTCGACCGCCTCGAGGTCGAGGATCCGAACCGCGTCGCCTACCTCACGCAGACAACGCTCTCGGTCGACGAGACGAAGCGCATCATCCAGCGTCTGCGCGAGCGCTTCCCGAACGTCGTCGGACCGAAGTCCGACGACATCTGTTACGCAACCACGAACCGCCAGATGGCGGTGCGCGAGCTGGCGCGCCAGTGCGATCTCGTGCTCGTGATCGGGTCGCGCAACTCGTCGAACTCGAACCGGCTCGTCGAGGTGGCGCGCGAGCACGGCGCCGAGGCGCACCTGATCGACAACGAGAGCGAGGTGCGCGACGAGTGGCTTGAGGGCAAGCGCACGGTAGGGATCACGTCGGGGGCGAGCGCGCCCGAGGAACTCGTGCAGCGGCTCGTCGAGTGGTTCCGCGCGCGCGGCGTCGAGCGGGTCGAGGAGCTGCGCACGGTCGACGAAAACGTGCGCTTCATGCTCCCGCGCGAGATCCGCAAGGCGCTCGCCGAGCGCGAGCTGCCGCTCGCGCCGTAGGCAGGTTCGGGCGCGCGCCCTATCCGGCGGGGTGGTCGCGCGGCGGCAGCGGCGTGAACTGGATCGCGTGCAGGCGTAGGCCGGGGCGTTCGGCGACGATCTCGCCGTCGGTTTCGTAGAGGTCGGGTTCACGGTCGCCCGACAGAACGGCGAAGGCGCCCCCGGCCCGGAACCGGAAGTGCGCAACGGCGCCGGCGCTCGCGGCTTCCAGGTAGTCATCGCCGGCGCGCCACTCGCCTTCGAGCTCGAGCCGCGCGCGGTCGCCGGGCAGCTCGATGTCGGCGGTTTGCGGCTCGAGCACGGCGCCAGGCGCGTCCTCGGGCCTTAGCGGCGCGAGCGGCGGCGGCAGCTCGGCGCCGGGGTCGGTTTCGCGCACGAGCTCCTGGATCGCGAGCTCGGTTTCCTGGTACTCGCCCTCGCCGAAGTGGAGGTGGCGGAGCTGGCCGCGCTGGGCGAAGAGGTAGCGGGCGGGCCAGCCGCGGTTGCCGTAGAGGCGCCAGATCTCGAAGTCGGGGTCGTGGGCGACGGGCCAGTCGATGCCGAGGCGGGCGCAGGCGCGCGCGACGAGCGCCGCGTCGCGCCCGAAGCTGTAGGCGGGGGCGTGGATGCCGACGAGCTGGAGGCGGTGGTCGCTGTAGCGGTCGCGCCAGGCGCGGAGGTAGGCGAGGGTGCGCCGCGAGTTGATGCGCGCGATGTCGAAGAACTCGACGAGGAGGATCGCCCGCCCGAGCACGCGATGAAGCCGCAGCTCGCGGCCCCCGACCCACTCGGTGCCCGGCGGAAAGTCAGGGATCGCGATCTCGCTGTTCGGCTCCACGCGCACAGCGGCCGCGATGTTGGCAGATGGGGATGGTGCCGGGTGACGGCTGGCGGTGGTACGGGGCAGGTTGGCGCTCGACGCGTGTTTCGGCTGGGTAGGTGGCGAGGGCCGCGGACGGTCGCGCATGACACGTCGGGGCGGCTCGGGCTGGGGCCACCCCGCGGCGGCGGTCGTGGTAGTTCGCTGGTGGGCGCGGGTCGTCAGAGCGGGCGGTGGGGCGACGACATCGGGGATGTGGGGTCGTGCTCCGGGGGCATCAGATTCCGTGTGGCGCTGCTCGCCGGCGGTTGCCCGGACGTCCTGGGTTTTGGTAGAGAATGGCTCGTTTTCGCGAGCGCTGATGGCAAGGGCGGGTCGGGACAGACGGGCCGAGGGCCGAGCGTGGGACCGGGTCGAGCTTGCAGCGGGCGAATGCGCTGCGGCCGCGGGCGCCTTGAGCGAGCTCACCGCAAGCGAGCCCGCCAGGTGCGAGCGTGCGAGGGGCGGGTGCGATTCCGCGTGGTCACGCGCCTGCTCCTCCGCTCTGCGGTCGCTCGTCGTGCGTGCCGGGCTCGGCAGTGGCGCCCGTAGCGCGGCGACCGCACGGGCGGTGGCGCCTCGGCGGAGCTCTCGACGGGGCGGTACCGCAGAGGCGAGGCCCTGCGCCCTCGCCTCAATGCTCCGAGAAACGCTGGCCCTGACCGCGCGCGGAACGGCCGTCCGACCTCGTCCAGCGCTCCCGACGTGTAGCGTACCCACACAATTCCGATGCGTTCCAGGGTCGTAATCCAGCAGACAGCGGGCGTGTTCTGAACATGCGCATATCGCACTAGGTGAGGAAACGGAGGAAGGATTCACCGTGGTGGCAGAGCGTCCATGTTGGATATTCGAACCAGTGAGACTCATGGGTGGAGCCACCGGCAGCGCCTTCGCGAGCACCCTTCAAGCGACTGGGATCGCGCCCGAGGCGGAACTCGCCCGCGAGGCGATTCAGAACTCTTGCGACGCATCCCGGGAAGAGAAGCGTCAAGTGAAGGTCGAGTTCCGCATCGTCGAGCTTGAAGGCGAACGCAGAACCAGATTCATTCGCGACCTTTCGCTGGAATCCAGCATTGGTAAACGAATAGGTCGAACAACAAAGGGGCTCGGTATCGCTCGTGAAAACTGTCTAGCGACGCCCGGGCGCCCGCTTCATCTCCTCTTTGTGGAAGACTACGGCACGGTCGGCTTGCACGGTAACCCTCATGACAGCCGTTCTCACTTTCATCGCCTCCTGCTCTCCGTCGGCGACTCTACCAAGGCACTCGCTGATGAGTCCACTGGTGGTTCTTACGGTTACGGCAAATCCGCGCTCTCGCTCAATTCGCGTCTGCGCACGATCGTCGCCTACAGCGCGTTCGAGCGCGACTCCACGGGAGCCACCGCACGCCTCATGGCGTGTGCCTATCTGGACGCGCACGAGTTAGACGGCAAACGCTGGACTGGTCGCGCATGGTTCGGCGTGCAGCGAACGGATGCGCACGAGCTAGTCGTCGACCCGCTCCAGGACGAAGAGGCCCACCAGTTCGCAGAGCGTCTGGGTTTTAGATCGCGTCGAAACGGTGCTTACGGAACTTCGATTCTTGTCGTCGATTCCCGCATCGTCGATCACAAGCCCCTTCTGGAGTCAGTAGAGGAGTGGTGGTGGCCGCGGATCGTGCAGGAAGAGCTCCATGTCGAAGTCGTCGACGCGAGGGGCAATACGCATTTCCCCCAACCCAGGCAACGCCCCGATATTCTCCCGTTCATCGAATGTTATTTCCTGGCTGTGGGACGTGCCGAACCGATCGGTCCGCATCAGAAGGCTGACAAATTCAATCGATTCAACGGTATACAGATCGGGTCGTATGCCTTACAACTATTGGAATCCGAGACCGCCGAAAAGTTGCCCGAGAACAAACTCGGGACCGTTGCCTTGATCCGCCAACCCAAAATGGTCGTCCAATATGCGCCGCTAGGGCGAGCGGAACCTCCAGCGGTGGGCGTTTTTGTAGCGGACAAGGAGATCGACGACATTCTCAAGCTCTCGGAACCTCCCAACCATGACCGCTGGGATCACAAGTCGAGCAGACTTGAGATTGCTCCGCCCGACGAGGGGACGGCGCGCGCGGTCGTGCGCCGCGTTCACGAACGGCTGAAGTTGCGAATGCGTACGTTCCAACGTCAGCAAAGCGCGCCCAGGCCGAGAGGAGAGCGGCGGCTGCGCTTCCTGGAGCGCGAGCTCGGAGCACTCTTCCGCCCCTTGTCGAGCGACAGCGAGGGGCAAGACGGGTACACGGAACCTGTCGAGATCCGCTTCCGCGAAGGGCCTAGCCCCCAACCGAACGGAAACGATCTCGAGACCGTCGCGCGGGTCGCTCTCCGGCTTCGGCCGGACGCGGACGAGGATCGGGCGGATGCGATTGTCAGGGTGCGCGTCGCGGTTCTTGAGGACGATAAGGGCAGGGAGGGCGAGCTGCTACCGGTCGAGCTCGCGACCGACGGTGCGGAGCCGGAACCTTTCGACACCGAGCCGGAAATCGAGGTTGCGCTGTCCAAAGATCGGTGGCTTGCGTTGCGGTTGCGAAGCGCACCGTACGACCCGCGGTGGTCGACAAAGGTCGACGTTGAAGTGATCCTGCAGACGGGAGGGAGCTGATGCCCCGGCGCACACGTACCGAGTCGCGCGTAGTGCGGCCATTCGACAGCGCGGACGCGGTCCTCGCTCACGTGCGCTT
>BEIR01000088.1 GCA_002898855.1 bacterium HR41 | reverse complement strand
CTTCGAGGTCGGCGTCTCGCCGAAGCGAAGCACCAGCTCGGGCTCGAGCGCCGCGACGATTTCCGGGTCGCCGAGGAACAGGTCGTAGTGGCAGACCACGGACGGATCGGCCTCCAGGCCGATCCTTGCGCCCGACGTCGGCTCGGCCAGGAGCGGCCAGCCGAGCCGTGCGGCAAGGCGCAAGATTCGGGCGCAGCCGAGCGCCCCGGACGCGCTCGCGTCCGAGCGCTCGCGCGATGCCGAAACCGTGCACGCGCCGAGGTGGCCGACCACGATCAGCCCCCGCTCGATGCGCGCGAGTTCCGCGGCGAGCGCGTCGAGCTCCGCGTCGTCGGGCAGCGGCAACCCCGTGACGACTCGATGCCACGGAGCTCCACCACCGCGACCGGCGAGCGCAGTCTCGTCGACCGCCACCGCACCGCCGCGGGCGGGGTCGTCGCTCCCGCCGCCGGGTGGCAGCGGAGCGAGCGGTTCGCGCAGCGGAAAGTTGACGTGCACCGGCCCGGGGCGGGGGGCCAGTGTGCGCGCATGGGCGCGGGTCGCCAGCGAGCGGTGGTAGACGAGCGCCTCGGTCGCCGCTGCGTGGTTGCCGGCGTCGACGAACCAACGCACCGCCCGCCCGAAGATCCCGAGCTGGTCGATCGCCTGGCCGGCGCCGGTGTCGCGCAGCTCGGGCGGCCGATCGGCGGTGAGCGCCAGCAGTGGAACGTTGCCTTGGTCGGCCTCGGCAATCGCCGGGTGAAGGTTCGCCACTGCTGTTCCCGACGTGACCGCGACGACGGCGGGTTGAGCACACGCGCGCGCTGCACCGACGGCGAAAAACCCGGCCGCGCGTTCGTCGAGCACCGACACCGATCGCACATCGGGATGGGCGGCGAGGGCGAGTGCGAGCGGGGCGTTGCGCGATCCGGGCGCGACCACCGCGAGCGCCACTCCGCTGCGCGCGAGCTCGTCGACGAACGCGACGATGCCGCCGTAGACGGTGTCGGTAGCCCAGCCAGCAGGCGGCCACGGCGCCGGTCCGTGGCTCATAGTGACCTCCCGCTCCGCTGACCCCGGCGCCCCAGCTTCGTGACCGCGAGCACTTCGGCGCCGAGGCGCGCGAGGGTGCCAGCGTCACAGGGGACGCCCAGCCCCGGCCCGTCGGGCACTGCGAGTACGCCGCCTTCCGGCGCGCCGAGCAGTTCCGTCACCGGGCCGTCCAAGAGGCCTAGTGTCGCCAGCCCGCAAGCGAGACGCAGCTGCTGCTCGGACGCGAGCTGCAGCGCCGCGGCGATCCCCCACGGTCCTTCGAGCATGCTCGCAAGGTACGGCTCGAGGCCGCGCTCGCGGGCGCGCTCGATCGCCGCTCGCGCCGGCCCGATACCACCCGCGCGCTGCAGCTTGATGCAAACGGCGTCGCAGGCTTCGAGCGCAGCTGCCCGCTCGACATCGGCAGCGTCGCGGATCGACTCGTCGGCGGCGATCGCCACGGAAACGCGCGAGCGCACCTCGCGCAGCTCCTCGAGCGTCGCACACGGTTGCTCGACAAGCTCCAGATCGAAACGCTCGAGCGCACGGATCGCAGCCACTGCCTGCTCGACGCTCCAGCGGCCGTTGGCATCGACGCGCAGAGCCGGCCACGAGCCGACAGCGTGTCGCACCGCAGCGACGCGCTCGCTGTCGTCGGGCAAACCGACCTTCAACTTGAACGTCGAGAACCCGACCTCGAGCGCCCGGCGTGCGTGCTCGGCGACCTCTGCTGGTGGTCCAGCGGCGAGCGTGACGTTGACCGGCACGGCGTCGCTTCCGAGGCGACACAGCGTGCGCCCCTCGCGGCGCGCCTCGAGGTCGAGGCGGGCGATCTCCTCGCAGGCGCGCGCCGCCGGTGGGCGGCGTCCCCGCCGCGTCGTGAGCGCTTCGAGCGCTTGCCGCGGGTCGCTGCCGTCGTGCTCGGGCAACGGTGCGGCTTCGCCGATCCCGCACGCGCCGTCCTCTTCGAGGGTAAGGAGGAACAGCTCGCGTTGCGTCACGACCCCGGTGGCGGTGATGAACGGTTCGCGCAGTGGCACCGCCAGTCGCCAGACCCGACGCTCGACCGAGCTCATCGCCGATCGTCGCTCACGCCACCAGCAGACCGACCGCGAGCAGCGCCGAGTGCACGGCGAGCAGCCGCCCTGTGGCTGCAAGCGCCTGGTTGAGCGTCGGCCCGTCGGTCGCGCTCGCAACGGCACGCAGCGGGGCTGGCGCTAGGGGTGCGGCGAGAAGGCTCGCGAGGGTAGGCGGCGGCAGCTCGCCCGCTGCGACGTACACGCCCGGCAGCACGAGCGCCGTAGCCACGCAGGCCATGTAAAGACGACGGGTGTGGCGGCGGCCGAGGCGAACCGCGAGCGTGATCTTGCCGGCACGACGGTCGCTCTCGAGGTCGCGGACGTTGTTGACGACGAGGATCGCGGCAGCGAGTAGACCGACCGGCACGGCCAAGAGCAGGCTCGCCGTCGAGAGTCGCTCGGTCTGCACGTAGTACGAGCCACCGACCGCGACGAGTCCGAAGAAGACAAAGACGAACAGCTCGCCGAGCCCCGCGTAGCCGTAGGGACGCGGGCCGCCGGTGTAGAGGACACCGGCGAGGATCGAAGCGACACCGATCACGAGCACCCAGATACCGGCGACGGCGGTGAGATAGAGGCCGCAGCCGACCGCGGCTGCGAAAGCGACCCATGCGCCGGCGAGCACGCGCCGCGGTGGCATCAACCCGCCCGCCGTGACGCGCACCGGACCGAGCCGGTCCTCGCGATCGGCGCCGCGGCGCGCATCGGAGTAGTCGTTGGCGAGGTTGGTGCCGATCTGGATCAAGATCGATCCGGCGAGAGCAGCGGCGAAGCGCAGCGGCTGGAAGACGCCGTCGTGCACCGCCAGGGCGGTACCCACCAGCACGGGAGCGATCGACGCCGGCAGCGTGCGCGGCCGGATCGCCAGCAGCCACAGCCGCAGGGTTCCCGTCGGCACGCGCGCCGCTGCGCCGGTCACGGGCGGCGCGGGAAGCGGCCGAAGTCGGGGCGGCGCCCTTCCAGGTAGGCGTCCCGCCCTTCCTGCGCTTCTTCGCTCATATAGAAGAGCAGGTTGGCGTCGTGCGCGAGCTGCTGGATACCGGCGAGGCCGTCGTCGGCGGCGTTGAAACTCGCCTTCAAAAGGCGCAGCGCGAACGGCGAGAGCTCGAGCATCTCCCGGCACCAGCGCACGGTCTCGATCTCCAGCTGCTCGAGAGGAACGACAGCGTTGACGAGCCCCATGCGCAGTGCCTGTTCGGCGTCGTACTGGCGGCACAAAAACCAGATCTCCTTGGCGCGCTTGAGGCCGATCGTGCGCGCCAAGAGACCAGCTCCGTAGCCACCGTCGAAACTGCCGACGCGCGGGCCGCTCTGCCCGAAGCGAGCGTTGTCGGCCGCGATCGTCAGATCGCACAGAAGGTGCAGAACATGGCCGCCGCCGACCGCGTAGCCGGCGACCATCGCGACGATCGGTTTCGGCAGCCGCCGCATCTGCAAATGCAGGTCGGTGACGTGGAAACGGCCGACTCCGCGGCGGCCGGCCTCGTCCTCCTGGCCGACGTACCCCGAATCGGCACGCACGCGCTGGTCGCCGCCGGAGCAGAACGCCAACGGGCCCTCTCCGGTGAGGATCACGACGCCGACGTCGGGGTCCTCGCGCGCCCGCTCGAAAGCGTCGGCGATCTCGACGACCGTCTTCGGCCGGAACGCGTTGCGCACTTCGGGCCGGTCGATCGTGATCTTGGCGATCCCGTCGGCGAGCTCGTAGCGGATGTCCTCGTAGCTGGCGCCCGGTTTCCAGTCGGCGCCGGGGAGGATCGAGCGCTTAGCCTGCTCGGCTGCCCACGCAGCACGTGCTTCGCGGTCGACGGTTGCCATCGCGGTCGAGAACGATACCGAGCTGCCGTCGCTGCGATCCTTGCGCCGTGCCGCGAGCGCAGCGCAGTTCCACATCCGCCGCTGGCGGGCCGACCGAGGCGCGAGCGTCGACGCTCGCGCTGCCCCCTCTCGCCGAGATTACGGACGGCGAGCGAACGATCGAGCAAGCCGAGTTCGCCGCCCTGGTCGATCGGGCGAGCGGGGAGCTCGCCGATGCCGGTGTGGGGCGCGGCAGTCGCGTCGCCGCGGCGCTGCGGCCCGGTCCCGCGGCCGCGATCCTGCTCTGGGCGGCGCACGCTCTTGAGGCGAGCATCATCGCGCTCGATCCGGACAGCCCCGCCGAGCTGCGGCAACGTGCGGCTCGAAGCGCCGGGGCGGGGTTCGTGATCGAGAAGCTGGCCGTGGCTGCGCCCGGCGGCGATCCTCCGCTCGATCTCGCCGCGCGCCCTCTCGATGGGGCGTGGCGCGGTGGCGCGCCGACGTCGGCGCCCGGCGGTGCTAGCTGGGACGCAGCGCCCGAGGGCCCGCCGCTCACGATCCTACGAACGTCGGGCACCACGGGCCGGCCGAAGCTCGTCCCGCTTTGGGCTCGCCAGCACCTGGCGAGCGCACGTGCCGCCTGTCAGGCGCTGCGCGCGGGCAGCGGCGACCGCTGGCTGTGCGTGCTGCCGCTTTTCCATGTCGGCGGGCTGTCGATCCTGTTTCGCGCCGCCGTGAGCGGCGCTGCCGTCGAGTTCCACGAGCGTTTCGACGCGGAGCGCGTCGCGGCGCGCTTGCGCTCGGGCGAGATCAGCCACTGCTCGCTCGTCCCGACGATGCTGAGGCGGCTGCTCGATCGCCTGCCCGGGCGCTGGGCGTGCAGCCCCCGTTGCGTTCTCCTCGGCGGCAGCGCGGTCGACCGCGATCTTTTGGAGCGAGCGGCGGCGGCCGGGATCCCCGTCTACCGCACCTACGGGATGACCGAAACGGCTTCGCTTGTAGCTCTGGCCGGTCCGGGCGAAGAGTGGGCGCGGCCGCTGCCCGGTGTCGAGCTCGCTGTCGACTCTGGCAGCCGAGAGATCCTGATTCGTGGTGAGATGGTGTCGCCGGCCTGCTGTGCCGCCGACGGCTGGCTACGTAGTGGCGATCTCGGCGAGCTCGACAGCGGGGGCCGCTTGCGCGTGCGCGGTCGCCTGAAGACCCTGATAATCAGCGGCGGCGAGAACGTCTCGCCCGAGGAGGTAGAGCGCACGCTCGAGTCGCACCCCGCGGTGCGCGAGGCGGGGGTCGCGGGTCTGCCGGACCGCGAGTGGGGGGAAGCGGTGGTAGCCGTCGTCGTGCCCGCCGCGGCGGTGGGCGACGGCCACGACGCTCGCGTCCTCGGCGAGGCTCTGCGCGCCCACTGTCGCGCGCAGCTCGAGCGCTACAAGGTCCCGAAACGCATTTTCTTCGCCGACGCCTTGCCGCGCACCGCCCTCGGCAAGCTCGATCGTGGCGAGCTTGCGCGCGCCGCGCGCGACTTCGCCGAGCGCGAGGGATAGAGTGCCGGACGATGATCTACGACCAGGACGCCGATCTCGGCAAGCTCGAAGGTAAGACCGTCGCGATCATCGGCTACGGGTCGCAGGGCCACGCGCACGCGCTGAACTTGCGCGACTCCGGCGTCGACGTTGTCGTCGGCCTGCGGCCAGGCTCGGCGTCGCGCGCCGAAGCCGAGCGCGAGGGTCTGCGCGTTCTCGACGTCGCCGACGCCGCCAGCGCCGGCGACGTGGTGATGATCCTGATCCCGGACGAGCACCAAGCCGAGGCCTGGGAGCGCGAGATCAAAGACGGCATCGCCCCCGGCAACCTGCTGCTCTTCGCGCACGGTTTCTCGATCCACTTCGGCCAGATCGAGCCGTCGAGCGAGGTCGACGTCGGCATGGTCGCTCCCAAAGGGCCAGGGCACCTCGTTCGTCGCCAGTTCCAGGAGGGGAAGGGCGTTCCCGGGCTCGCTGCCGTCCACCAGGACGCAACCGGCAACGCCCGCGACCTCGTGCTCGCCTACGCGAAGGGGATCGGCTGCACGCGCGCGGGCGTGATCGAGACCACCTTCCGCGAAGAGACCGAAACCGACCTTTTCGGCGAGCAAGCGGTGCTCTGTGGCGGCCTCACCGAATTGGTGCGAGCCGGTTTCGAAACGCTCGTCGAAGCTGGCTACGACC
>BEIR01000087.1 GCA_002898855.1 bacterium HR41 | reverse complement strand
CTCGGCACACGCTGACAGCGAGGTGATCGCAAAAGAGGCGGGCCGTACATAGAATGGCGCTGCCCAAGGTGCCCCGCTCGGGCACCGAGCTACGAGTCCACGGGTGACCGGCGGGCGCCCCGCAGCTGCGGGGCGCCCGCGCCGCTTCCGCCGGCCGAGCCGCCCGGAAGCGAGAGCGAACGGCTTTGAGACTGAGCGAGCGCATTTGCGACTTGTTGCCCGCCCTGGGCTCGACGCCCTCTCTCACCTTCACTCCACGCACGACGCTTCGTCGTCGCGCAGGCAGGGATGCTCCGCATGGACGAGCTCGCGTGCGGCCGCGGTCAGCTCGCCTTCGTTTGTGGCTGTCGCGAGCCCCTGCAGGTCGAGCACGCGCATGCCGAATTCGTCGAGCGCAATCTGCCCGCAGATCGCGTGACATGTGACCCCGCGCTGGCGCGCGCGCGTCGCTACCTCGCAGACAACCTTGCCCGCCAAGGTTTGGGCGTCGAGGCGGCCCTCCCCGGTCACGACGAACCAAGAAGCAGCGAGAGCACGGTCGAAAGCGATCGCGTCGAGGACGTACCGTGCTCCTTCGACAAGCTCGGCATCGAGCCATGCCCACAGCGCTCCGGCGAGGCCGCCAGCGGCACCGCTGCCCGGGACGCCACGGGGGTCTTTCGGCGCCGCCTCGGCGAGCCGCTCGAGGCGCTCTGCGAGCAGGGGGAGGTCCGCCGGTCGCGCGCCCTTCTGGGGGCCGAAAATGCGGGCTGCTTCCTCCCAAGGCGTGCGGACGTCGCAGAGGACCACGATCGGCGGACGGCACTCGTGTCGTTCGAGCACTTCGAGCGCGCCGCGCCCGCCGTCGACCGTCGCGCTGCCGCCGGCTGCGACGAGAACCCGTTCCGCACCGCGCTCCGCCGCTGCGACGATCAGCTCGCCGACTCCGTAGGTCGTCGCTGCGAGCGGGTTGCGCTCGTGCTCGCCGAGCAAAGCCAGTCCCGCTGCCTCGGCCACCTCGACGACGGCCGTCCTGCTGTCGGCCAACAGTGCGAACCGCGCTTGCACGGGGCGGCCGAGAGGATCGCTCACGCGCGTCGTGACGATGTCACCTCCGAGGGCTCGCACCAGCACTGGCATCGTCCCCTCGCCGCCGTCGGCGACGGGGAGCTCGACCGCCTCGGCCCCGGCCGCGCGAATGCCGCGCGCGACCGCCCGTGCGACCCGCTCCGCGGTGAGCGACCCTTTGAAGCTGTCGGGCGCGATGAGCGCCGGTGGATGGCGCGTGTCTAACACCGGGGCCAGCTGGTCGCGGTCGGCGGGGATGGGCGAGGGGCCGCCCGGCGCGCACGCGACGGAGACCGCACCGCGTTCAGCCCTCGCTGTCTGCGAGCGCTGCGCGAAACGCTTCCTCGGCTTCCTCGCCTCGCACGCAGAACACCACGCGCTCCAGCGTCCGCGGCTGGTGTGCCCGCACCGCGCGCACAATTATGCGCGCTGCTTCGTCGAGCGGGAAGGCGCCGACGCCGGTGCCGAACGCCACCAGCCCGAGCGAGCGGCAACCGAGCTCTTCGGCTTTGGCGAGCGTGCTGCGCGTGGCCTTGTCGATGATCTCGGCCGAGGTCGGTCCGCCGAGCTCCATCGTCGCGGCGTGAATCACCCACTTCGCCGGAAGGCTTCCCGCGCCGGTCTCGACCGCCTCGCCGAGCCCGATCGGCGCCTTGCGGTCGGACTCCTCCTGGATCTCCGAACCACCGGCGCGCACGATCGCCCCGGCGACGCCGCCGCCGTGGCGCAGCTCGGTGTTTGCGGCGTTGGCGATCGCGTCGACCGCCAGCTTGGTGATGTCGCCACGCTTGACTTCCAGCTTCAGCTCTGCCATAGCCGCAATCGTGGCGCAAGCTGCGGCGCCGGGCAGCTCGGGAGCTGCCGCCGATCGGCTGCGCCGGTGACGGCGAGGTGGCGGTTAGGATGGGCCGCGAGATGTCACGCGAGCACGCAACCGTCGCCGAAGAGGAGTACCTGCAGACGATCTACTGGCTGGAAGAGGCCGGCCTACCGGTGACCGGCGCCAACATCGCCCGGGCGATGCAGGTGGCGCCGCCGACGGTTCACGAGATGGTCGGCCGGCTCGAGCGCGACGGTTACGTGCGGCGCCGACCCGACAAGACGATCGAGTTCACCGAGCGCGGCCGCGAGCAGGCGGCCACGATCGTCCGTCGCCACCGCTTGATCGAGCGCTTCCTCACCGACGTCTTCGACATCCCGTGGGACCAGGTCCACGAGGAGGCCGAGCGGCTTGAGCACTGGATGTCGCCGATCGTCGAGGAGCGCATGCTGCGCGCGATAGGTGACGCCAAGACGTGCCCGCACGGGCACCCGATCTTCGAGGGCGAGCGCGAAGAGGCGGTGCCGCTCGCTGATTGCGAGGTCGGCGCGAAGATCCGCGTCGTGCGCTTCGAGAACGAAGCCGAAGACCTCCTGCACTACCTCAAGGACGCCGGTTTCTATCCCGGTCTCGAGGGGAAGGTCGCCGACAAAAGTGACGACTGGGTGGCGGTCGAGAGCAGCGAGGGTCATCGTCTCGAGATCACGCGCAGCGTCGCCGAAACGGTGTCGGTGAAAGCCGATCCGTCGCCGCCGCCGCGCACCGCGCTGCCCGAACAGCTCGTGATGGCGCGCGAGCACTGGGGCCGTGGAGGCGGGCGACAGCGGCGGGCGCGGCTCCCGGCGGCCGTCGCCGGCGTCCCCAGTCGCGACGCCTGTCGGTGGCTCCAGCGCCGCCGCGGTGCGCCACGCAAGGCGCGCTCGGCAGCGTAGCGAGCTAGGGGGTCAGTCGTCGCGAGCGCCGCTACCGCGGTCGACCGCGGCGAGCGGCTGGCCACCGGAGCGCCGGTCGAAGTAGAGAACGGTCGCGAAAACAGCCACCGTCGGCAGCGCGACCGCGCTCGACAAGCCTTGGCCCACGACGAGCCACGCAGCGGCGTCGGTGCTGCGGGCCACAGCAGCGAACGGCGAGCCGATCGCGAACGCGGCGACCGATGCGAACAGCGAGCCCGCCGCTACGACGAACGCGCAGCGCCAGAAGGCGCCGCGGACAAGCTGGCCGCTGCGGCGCAGCGCGGCCAACGGATTCACGTCTTCGAGTGCGAGGACCGGCAACACGAGTGCCCAGCGCACCGCCAGGTACAGGCCGGGCACGACGAACAGAAGAAGACCGCAAAAGATCCCGACGGTGGCGAGTGTGAGGACGAGAACGGCACGCGGGAACAGTTCGAACGCGAACGCCAGCGCTGCCGCGAGCCCTGGACGTTCGCGTGCTGGTTCGCGAACGACGACGCGAATGCACGCCGCCGTAACGAGCGGCCCCACCACGAGCAGGTCGACGAGGCTGACGACCGCGGCCTGGCCGACGTCGACCGTGGGTGTGTAGCTCGAGGTGAGCTGCCGCAGCCCGATGCCGTCGACGATCGCGTGCGCTGGGAGCGACACCGCGACACCCACCGCGACCAGTGCGCGCAGACGTCCACGCAAGAGGAGGAGCGCATGCGCTACGACCGCGAGCGGCGAAACGGAAGGTGGCCGGTCGTTCGCCAAGTTATAGCTGTCAGCGCGAAACCGCGCTGAGCTCCCGGTAGGCAGCAGCGAGGCGCGCCACGCCTTCGCGCAACCGTTCGGGAGGTTCCGCGGAGTAGGCCAATCGCAGCGAGCGCTTGCCGCCTTCGAGCAAGAAGTCGGTGCCCTTGACTACGACAACGCCGCGCTCGCGCGCCGCCGGCTCGAGCGCTCGGACGTCGCCGTCGGGAAGATCGACCCACAGAAAGTAGCCGCCTTCGGGCACCACGAAACGGGCCTCCGGCAGGTGTTCGCGGAGCGCGTCGCAGAGGGCGTCGCGGCGTTCGCGCAGCGCGCTGCGAACGCGCTCGAGCGCGCGCTCGAAACCGCCGCCCCGGCAGAACTCGGCGACGATGCCCTGCGACGCTACGCAGGGCGAGATGTAAGTGTTGGTGGCGCGCCGGCGCAGCCGCGCGACGAGCTCGCTGTCGCCGAGCACGTACCCGACGCGCACGCCCGGGCACACGGTCTTGGTGAACGACGACACGTAGACGACGTGGCGACGCTCGGCGTCGAGGTCGAAGATGCGCGGCAGTGGCTCGCCGGCAAAGCGCACCTCGACGTAGGGGTCGTCCTCGAAAATCAGGAATTCGTAGCTTCGGGCAAGCGCGAGGAGACGCTCGCGCTTTTCGCGCGAAAGAGTGCAACCGGCGGGGTTCTGGAAGTTGGGGATCACGTGCGCGAAACGGGGGCGCGCCCCGGCGTCCAGGGCCCTCTCGAGCGCGCCGACGTCGAGCCCGTCCGCCTCGAGCGGGATGGCAAGGATCTCGGCGCCGAGCTCGCGCAGCATCAGCAGCGTGCGGTCGTAGGTCGGCGCTTCGACCACGACCAGATCGCCTGGTTCGACGAGTTCTTGGAAGAAGAACGCGTCGGCCTGCATCGAGCCGTTGGTGGCGAAGACCTGGTCGGCCGTGACGCCATGCCGCGCCGCGATCCACTCGACGAGCAGCGGGTGGCCGGCGGCCGGTCCGTACGAGAAGCAGTGCTCGGGGTGCGAGCTGAAAGCGCGATCGGCAGCCTCGCGTAGCTCGTCGACCGGAACGAGGTCAAGCGAGGGCGCCCCGCGCGCGAGAGAGATCGTCGTTTGCGCGCTCACGGGCGGGACGATATCGCGCGTTCGCTGGCGAGCAGGGTGCTACACGCGGGCACCGAGAATCTCGGCGACGATCTCGGCGACCTCGGTTGGATTGCGACCGACGCGCACCCCGCGCGCCTTGAGCGCCTCCGCCTTCGCCTGTGCCGTGCCCTTCGAACCCGAGATGATCGCGCCGGCGTGACCCATCGTCTTGCCGGGAGGAGCGGTGAAGCCGGCGATGTATCCGACCACCGGTTTGGAGACGTTCTCGGCGATGAAGTCAGCGGTGCGCTCCTCCTCGTCGCCACCGATCTCGCCGACGAGCACGATCAGCTCGGTCTCGGGATCCTCTTCGAACATCTGCACGATGTCGATGAACGACGAGCCGACGATCGGGTCGCCGCCGATGCCGACGATCGTCGAGTTCCCGAGCCCGCGCTGAGCGATCTCGTTGCCGATCTGGTAGGTGAGCGTCCCAGAACGCGATACAAGCCCGACCGATCCGGGCTTGAAGAAGTGGGCCGGGATGATCCCGACGTTGGCCTTCCCGGGCGAGAGCACCCCCGGGCAGTTGGGGCCGATCAGACGCGTACGCCCGTCGCGCTTGAGCTGTGTGTAGACGCGCAGCATGTCGTGCACCGGGATCCCCTCGGTGATGCAGATACAGAGCTCGACCCCGGCGTCGGCCGCTTCGAGGATCGCGTCGGCGGCGAAGCGCGGCGGTACGAAGATCATCGACGTGTTCGCACCGGTTTCGGCGACCGCTTCGTGCACGGTGTCGAACACCGGGATGCCCTCGACGTCGCTGCCGCCCTTGCCCGGCGTGACGCCGGCTACGACCTGGGTTCCGTAGCGGCGGTTGTTGAGCCCGTGGAAAGAGCCTTCGCGTCCGGTCAGGCCGGAAACGACGAGCTTCGTGTGTTCGCCGACGAGGATGCTCATGCGCGTGCCTCCTGCGGTACCGGCCCGGCCAGCTCGACGACACGCCGGGCTGCATCCAGCATCGTCTTGGCGACGTGGACGCCCTCGAGGTTCGCCTCGGCGAGGATCCGGCGGCCCTCCTCGTCGTTGGTGCCGTCGAGTCGCACCACAACCGGCACGGAGATGTCGAGGCGCTCGAACGCCTCGACCAGGCCGCGGGCTACCTCGTCGCAGCGGGTGATGCCACCGAAGATGTTGAACAAGAGCGCCGTCACCTTGGGATCGGAGAGGATCACCTCGACGGCAGCGACGATCTCGTCGGCCTTCGCGCCGCCGCCGGCGTCACAGAAGTTCGCCGGCTTGCCGCCAGCCTGGGCGACGACGTCGAGCGTCGACATCACGAGTCCGGCGCCGTTGCCGAGGATGCCGACGTTGCCGTCGAGCTTCACGTACTGGAGCCCGCGCTCCTTGGCCATCCGCTCCTGCGGATCCTCGGCCGAGACGTCGCGGAACTCGGCGCTGTCGGGATGGCGCCAGAGCG
>BEIR01000086.1 GCA_002898855.1 bacterium HR41 | reverse complement strand
CGGCCGACCAGATCCGGCGTGCGCTCGAGCGCAGCGACCTTGTCGTCGCGCGTGTCGAAGTCGAGGCAGCGGCACGTGCGGCCGACAACGCTGCCGGCGGTTTCCGCGAGCGAGACAACGACCCCGGCTCTAACAGCGCGAGCCACCCGCACAGCGGCGATCGCTCAGAAGTGGCCGCCGGACCAGAGCCGGTGCCGGGTAATGCCAAGGCCGTCGTCCTCGTGCGCGGACTGGTCGTCGACGTTCTGGCGTAGAGACAAAGAGGAGGAGCGATGAGCGCAATTGCACCTACAGGCGGGAGCGGCGCGAGCCAGGAAGCGGGCGCCGCACAGGACGGATCGCGCGCGCTCGCCGCCGCTGGCTTCGACAAGGACTCGTTCCTGAAGCTGCTCGTCGCGCAGCTGAAGATGCAGAACCCGCTGCAGCCAACAGACAACGACCGTTTCATCGCGCAGCTCACGCAGTTCGCGACCCTCGAACAGCTGCAGCAGCTCGTCACGGTCGCGCAGCGCGAGCAAAAGAAGGACGAGGCGTCGCGTGCGGTCGCGCTGGTCGGCCGCGTCGCCACCTACGAGCGCGACGGCAGCGAGCGCAGCGGGCGAGTCTTGCGTGTCGATCTCGGCGGCGACGAGCCGACGCTGGTCCTCGACGACGGCGCGCGCATCGGCCTCGCGGACGTCAAGGCGGTCGCGTCATGACCAGCTCCCCGGGTCGCGGCATCGATCCGCTGTTGCCCGGTCTCGACCGGCTCAGCGGTGCGCGCCCGGCGGGCCGGGTCGAGACGCCCCCGCGCGGTGCGCCGCCGACGGCGGGCCCGTCGTTCGCCGAGCATCTCGAGCGCGCCGCCTCCCAGCGCCTGGTGTTCTCGAAGCACGCCAGCGAGCGCCTCGCGCGCCGCGGGATCGAGCTCGATCCCGAGCGCCTCTCGCGGCTCGCCGCCGGCGTCGAGCGGGCAGCCGCGAAGGGCTCGCGCGACTCGGTGGTGTTCGTCGATGGGGTCGCCTTCGTCGTCGCGGTCAAGAACCGCACGGTGGTGACAGCTGTCGACCACGAGCACATGCGCGAACACGTCTTCACCAACATCGACAGCGCGGTGATCGCATGAGGCGGGCACCTGCACCTCAGGGAGGGGACCGCGCACACGCCGCTCGCCGACCGGCGGGCAGCGAAGGAGAAAACCACGGTCGGCCGGCGTCCGGCGCCGGCGACCAGGCGAAGGAGGGCAGGAAGCCATGATGCGTTCGATGTACGCCGCGATCAGCGGTTTGCGCACCCACCAGACGATGCTCGACGTCACGGCGAACGACCTCGCCAACGTCAACACCGTCGGCTACAAGGGAGCGCGCACCACGTTCAAGGACTCGCTCGCGCAGCTGCAGATGGGTGCGACAGCGCCCGGCGGTGGCCAGGGTGGCTCGAATCCGCTGCAGGTCGGGCTCGGCGTACAGCTCGGCTCGGTCGACAACCAGATGACCACCGGCGCCCTGCAGTCGACCGGCAACCCGCTCGACGTCGCGATCCAGGGCGACGGCTTCTTCCGCGTCGCGCTCGGTACGCCGCCCGCCGCGCCGGCAGCGACGGCGGTCCAGTACACGCGCGCCGGCTCGTTCACGCTCAACAGCCAGGGCTATCTCGTCACGCAGGAGGGCTGGTTCGTGCTCGGTACCGGCGGTGCCAACCCGCCGTACATTCAGATTCCGGCGGGCGCTACCAGCGTCTCGATAGGGACGGACGGCACCGTCACCTACGTCGATACGGCCGGCACCCTGCAAACCGCCGGCCAGCTCGAGCTCGCCAAGTTCCAGAACCCGGCCGGTTTGATGCGCATGTCCGGCAACCGCTGGGCGCAGACGCTGAACTCGGGCACCCCGCAACTCGGCGCGCCGGCGTCGGCCGGTTTCGGGGCGACGATCGCCGGCACGCTCGAGATGTCGAACGTCGACCTCGCTAGCGAGTTCACCGACATGATCACCGCGCAGCGCGGCTTCCAGGCGAACTCGCGGGTGATCTCGACGAGCGACGAGATGCTCGCCGACCTGGTGAACCTGAAGCGCTGATCGCAGAGGGCCGGCTGCGGGCGGCGCAACGGTAGGGGCGGAGGCCACGGACCTCGTGGGGCGGACAGGAGACGTGGACGGACCCTCCGCTCCTGCCGTTGCGCCGCGCACCGCGGTCGCGGTCGTCGACCGCAGCCGGCCCTTCTCGCGATGCTCGTGCGGCGGTCGCACAACGCCGCAATCCCGGGCGGGTGAGAGATGATCAAGGTCCATCGCGTCGGTCGCGACAGCAGCGAGCTGTTCGTCAACTGCCAGCTGATCCAACAGGTCGAGGCGTGTCCGGACACCACGATCACGCTTGTGACCGGAGCGAAGATCGTGGTGACCGAGAGCTGCGCCGAGGTGATCGCGATGGTGCGCGACTGGCACGCGGCGATCGCCGCGCGGTCGCTCGCTGTCGCCTGGGAGGAGCGCGGTAGCGCCGAGTAGCGCGTCACGCCGCGACCGGCACGCGGCCGCGCTTGTCGGCCGCGATCTGCGACTAGTTGTCGTACCTGCCACGCTCGCCGGGCGAAAGTTCGCCTTGTCCCGGCCGATCACCGGGAGGGGTAGCGATGAAGGCCACGACGGCGATCGGCATTGCGCTTGCCTGCGTTCTGATCGCGCTGGGCGCGCTTATGGAGGGCACCCAGCTCACTGCGCTGATCAACATCCCCGCTTCGCTCTTCGTGTTCGGCGGCACCTTCGGGGCCGTGATGGCCGGCACAAGTTTCGAGCGTGTCAAGGCGATCCCGCGCCTTTACCAGATCGCGATCAAGGGTGAGGAGCCCGATCCCGTCGAGCGAATCGAGCTCATGACCCGCCTGGCCGACACGGCGCGCCGCGAAGGTCTTCTCGCGCTCGAGGCCGAGCTCGAGCAGATTCCCGATCGCTTCACGCGCAAAGGGGTGCAGATGGTGGTCGACGGAACCGACCCGGAGGTCGTGCGCGAGGTCCTCGAGATCGAGATCGAGGCTCTCGAGACGAGGCACGCCGACGCGCGCCGCGTTTTCGAGAAGGCCGCCGGTTTCGCGCCGACGATGGGCATCCTCGGCACTGTGCTCGGGCTTGTGCACGTGCTGCAGAACCTCGACGATCCGGGCAGCCTGGGGCCGGCGATCTCGAGCGCGTTCATCGCCACCCTGTTCGGCGTCGGCTCGGCGAACGTCGTGTTCTTCCCGGTCGCCAATCGCCTCAAGGAGCTCACCGACGCTGAAGTGCGTCTGCGGATCATGACCGTCGACGCCGTGCTCGCCGTCCTCGAGGGCGAAAACCCGCGTGTGCTGCGCGAGAAGCTCGCCAGCTTCCTGCCACCGGAGCTAGCCGAGGCAGCTCAAGGGGCTGCGGCCGCAGCGCCGGGCCGGGCGGCGCCGACCAGCGCCGCTGCGACGCCCGCGGCAGAACCGGTTGCGGCCTGAGCGATGGCTGGGCGGCGAGGATCGCGCCGGCGGCGCGGCGGCCACGGCGAGCACGAGAACGAGGAGCGTTGGCTACTCACCTACTCGGACATGATCACGCTGCTGATGGCGCTGTTCATCGTCATGTTCGCGATCTCGAACGTGAACAAATCGAAACTGGAGGCGCTCCGCCAGTCGCTCGAGGATGCTTTCTCGGGTGCGATCCTGCCGGGTGGCCACACGGTGCGGCAGATCGCTCCTCCCTCGCGCACGCCGTCGCCGCCGCAGGCTGGCCAGGCGCAATCGAACCTCGTCGAAAACGAGCAGAACCGCGACGAAATCGACTTCCGCGAGATCAAGCGGCGGCTCGACCGCTACGTGCGCCGACACCACCTCGAGCGCCAGATCCGCACGATCATCGACCAGCGGGGGCTGGTCATTCGTCTGTTGACGGACCGCATCCTTTTCGACTCCGGATCTGCAGAGCTGAAACCAGCCTCGCGGCCGATCCTGATGCAGGTGGCGAACATGCTCAAGCTGCGCGCCGGACTCCCGGTGTCGGTGGAGGGTCACACCGACCCGGTCCCGATAAGCGGCCGCTACCCGAGCAACTGGGAGCTCTCTACGGCGCGCGCGGCCCGTGTCGTGCGCGCTCTGATCGCTTACGGTGTACCCGCCCACAGTCTCAGCGCCACCGGCTATGCGTGGCTGCACCCGATCGCGTCGAACGCGACAGCGGGCGGGCGTGCACGCAACCGCCGTGTCGAGGTGGTGCTGATACGTACGGGTCGCGGTGCCGGCACTTCCAGTGTCGGCCCCCTCACGTCTTCGCTGCGCGTGTCGATCACTTCGGGTGCGGTAGCAGTCAGATAACGCGCTATGGGGAAGCTCCTGAAAAACAAAAAGGTGCTGGTGCCGGTGGTCGCGCTGGTCGTGCTGCTCGGCGCGTGGAAGGTCGTGTTCGCGAAACCGCCGGCCGAAAAGCACAAGATCGAGGGCGAGGTCTACGTACTGCCGAAAGAGTTCCTCGTCAACCTCGCCGACGGTCGCTACGCGAAGGTGAGCGTGGCTTTGGTTCTCGCGCCCGGTGTGCACGCGGCTGCTGGGGGCGGACATGGGGGGTCGTCACCGCCCGAGGGTTACGGCCCGCTTCCGCAGGAGGCCGTGGTGCGCGACGTGATCGTCGACCAACTGACGCAAGCTTCCGACAGCGACCTGATCGATCGCGAAGCGCGCCACCGCTTGAAAAAAAGGATCGCGCGCGCGATCGAACACGAAAGCGACGTGAAGGTCGAAGAAGTGCTGTTCACCGACGTCACCGTGCAGTGAGGAGCCTGGCAGCGTGGCCCACGAGATCGAGTACGAACAGCTTGCTGACGACGGCGCCGCGCAGTCGAGCTCCGACCTCGAGCGTCTTGGCGACGTCGAGGTCGAGGTGAGCGCCGAGATCGGGCGGCGTCGACTGACGATCGCCGAGACGCTCGAGCTCGCGCCCGGCTCGCTGATCGCGCTCGGGCGTCCCGCCGGCGACCCCGTCGACCTGCTCGTCAACGGGCGCCGCATCGGCCGCGGCGAGGTGGTGGTGATTGACGACGAGTTCGGGATCCGGGTCACCGAGGTCGTCTCGCCACGCCGTCGTGCCGAGAGCTCGCGTGCAGCCGCTGGCGGCGAGCCGGCGAGCACCGCCGCCGACGGCGAGCCCGTCGCCTGAACCCTCAAGCGCGCGCCGACCGCTCCGATTACGCGGGCGTCCGTCCTTGCAGGCTCCGATCGGGAGCCGGGAGAGTCCGTCCGTCCGTCCGCATGCGTTCACCACTGACCGCGCTCGCTGCTTGCGCGACCGCCGCCGGGGCGGCGTTGGCGGTCTGGCCCACGGTGGCGCTCGCTGCCGCGCGCGATCTCGGCGAGCGTACGCCCGTCGATCTCGGTTCCGGCGCGCCGGCGACACAGGCGGCGAGCGGGGGCGGCGGCTTCGGTCGCACGCTGCTCGGGCTGGCGGTCGTCGTCGCTTTGATCTACGGGCTCTACTGGGCGCTCCGGCGCTTCAAACTCGGGGCGAGCGCGCGCGCCCACGGCACAGCACTGAGCCAGCTCGCCGCACTGCCGCTGGGGCCAGGGAAGTCGCTGCATCTGGTACGCGTCGGTCGTGAGGTAGTTCTTGTCGCCGCCAGCGAGCGGCAGGTGCACGCGATTTGCCGCTTCCGCGAGCGCGACGCCGCTGCGCAGGGACTCCTCGCCGACGACGAAACCGGCAGCGCACCGACCGGAGCGGCGCACCGAGGCCGGACTATCGGCGAGCTGATCGACCGCTTGCGTCAAATGACGGTGCGCGGATGAACCTGCCCGGCACGAGCGAAGCGGTCCAGCTGTTCCTGCTCGTAACGGCGCTCAGCGTTCTGCCGGCGCTGCTTTTCACCGTCACGAGCTTCACCCGGATTTTGATCGTGCTCGGCTTCGTCAGGGTCGGTCTGGGCGTGCCGAACGCCCCGCCCAACCAGGTGCTGGTCGGGATCGCGCTGTTCCTGACGTTGTTCGTGATGGCGCCGACGTTCTCGCGCGTCAAGGAGGCGGCGATCGACCCGTGGCGCGAGCAGCGGATCTCGCAGGAGACAGCGATCCGCCGCGGCGAGGGGCCGCTGCGCGAGTTCATGTTCCGCCAAACGCGCCCCGAGACGCTGGGGATGTTCGTGCGCTTGGCGCGCAT
>BEIR01000085.1 GCA_002898855.1 bacterium HR41 | reverse complement strand
GTAGTGCTCTCGGCGATCGACGACTACTACCGCCGCTACAACGCCAACGTCCACCGCGGCGTGTACCGGATAGCCGCCGAGGCGACCGATCGCTACGAGGCGGCGCGGCGCGCCGCCGCCGAGCTCGTCGGTGCCGATCCACGCGGCACCGTCTTCACGCGCAACGCCACCGAGGCGATCAACTTGGTCGCCTACAGCTGGGCGCGCCACGAGCTCGCGCCCGGTGACGAGATCGTGCTGACTGTCCTTGAGCACCACTCGAACATCGTTCCCTGGCAGCTCGTCTGCGCCGAGCGGGGAGCGAAGCTCCGCTACCTGCCGCTGCGCGAGGACGGCACAGTGGCGCTCGACGCGCTCGACGAGCTGCTCGCCAGCGGTCGCGTGCGGCTCGTGGCGGTGACGCACGTCTCGAACGTGCTCGGCACGATCCTCCCCGTCGCCGAGATCGCGCGCCGCGCCCGCGCCGCCGGTGCGCTCACGCTCGTCGACGGGGCCCAAGCGGTGCCGCACATGCCGGTGGACGTCGCCGCGATCGGCGCGGACTTCTACGTCTGGACCGGCCACAAAGCGCTCGGTCCCACCGGCATCGGGCTGTTGCACGCCACGCCCGAGCTGCTCGAACGGATGCCTCCCTTCCTCGGCGGCGGGCACATGATCAAGCGCGTAGAGCTCGACCGCTCGACGTTCAACGACCCGCCCTGGAAGTTCGAGGCCGGCACCAGCCCGATCGCGGAAGCGATCGGCCTGCACGCAGCGATCGACTACCTGCGCGCGCTCGATCTGGCGCGGGTGCGCGAGCACGAGCGCGAGCTCACGCGCTACGCGCTCGCACGGCTCGCGGAGCTGCCCTTCGTTCACGTCCCCGGGCCGCCCGCCGACGAGCGCGCCGGCGTGGTGTCGTTCACACTCGACGGCGTCCACCCGCACGACGTCGCCGAGATCTGCGACCGCCACGCCGTCTGTGTGCGCGCCGGACACCACTGCGCCCAGCCGCTGATGCGCGAGCTCGGCGTCACCGCCACGACGCGCGCCTCCTTCCACGTCTACAACGACGCCAGCGACGTCGACCGCCTCTGCGAGGCGCTGGTGGCGGCGCACGAGCTCTTTACGCGCTGAGCGCTACCGCCCGTTCCGGCGCGCGAACCGCTCGCCGCTCGCGCTTGCGCTCTGACCGCGCGTTCAGTTAGAGTGGGCGCACCGCCGGCCGCTGAGGGACGGCCGTAGCGGGAGGTCGTGTGCGGGCCCCGTGCGCTACGGCGCTCGTCCCGCGACTGGGGGCTCGAGTAGCCCTCTACAGGAAGAGGAGTGATGCGAATGTCCCGCAGAGCGAAGCTGCGCTGTGCTGTACCAACCGCGCTGGTGGCCGTGGTGGCGGCGTTCGCGCCCGCAGCGAACGCCCAGCTCGCGGTCGATTACAGCCTGCCCAAGGCGCTCGCGGCCTGGGCCGCCAACCCGAACGGCTCGCCGCCCGGCGCCAACGACTGGAGCTGCCGGCCGAGCTCGCTCCACCCCTACCCAGTGATCCTCGTTCACGGCACCTTCGAGAACCAGCGCTTCAACTGGAACGCGCTGGCGCCGCTGCTCAAGAACGCCGGCTACTGCGTGTTCTCGTTCAACTACGGCGCCACCCAGGGCACGCAGCTCACCGGCGGCTTCGCCAACGGGCTCGCCGCGGTGCGCGACTCGGCGCGGCAGCTGGCCGCGTTCGTCGAGCGGGTGCGCGCCGCGACCGGCGCCGCCGAGGTCGACATCGTCGGCCACTCGCAGGGCGGGATGATGCCCCGCTACTACACCAACAAGCTCGGCGGCGCGAGCAAGGTGCGTGCGCTCGTCGGGCTCTCGCCGAGCAACCACGGCACGACGCTCAGCGGTCTCACCGAGTTCGCTCGGCTGCTCGGCCCGATCGGCAGCGCCGCGGTGCAGCTCGTCACCTCGTTCTGCCCGGCGTGCGGCGACCAGATCCGCGGCTCGGCGTTCATGCAGGAGCTGAACGCCGGAGGCGACACGGTCGCCGGGGTCGCCTACACGGTGATCCAGACCAAGTACGACGAGGTCGTCACCCCCTACGACTCGGCGTTCCTCACGCCGGCCGCGAGCAGCCACCAGGTGCGCAACATCCTGGTCCAGAACGGTTGCCCGCTCGATCTCTCCGAGCACCTGGCGATCCCGTTCGACCGGCGCGCTCTCGCATACGTGCTCAACGCACTCGATCCCGCCCATCCGCGACCGGTCCCGTGTGTTCCGGTCGCGCCCCTGATCGGCGGTTGACGATCCCTGCCCCCCGAGCGCGGGCGCGCGGGCTGGAAGCCCGCGCGCCCGTCGCTTCTTCGGGCGCGCGTGCCGCGGGTTAGTCGACGGGCGCGGCGACGGCGCTGCGCACGGGCCGCACGAACACGCGCTCGCCGACGGGAAGAAGCTCGAGCGAAGATGTCTTGACGAGCACCGTGCGGCCGCTTTCGTGGCGCACGCGGTAGAGCACGTCGTGACCGTAGAACTCGCGGTCGACGATCTCGCCGTTGCCGCCGGCGTCGTCGCGCACGATCTCGAGCTGCTCGGGGCGCACCGCCACGTGCACCGGTCCCTCGCCGCAGCGACACGCCAGATCGAAGCTGCCGATCTCGGTGTGGGCGAGCTGCCCCTCGGCGACGGCCGGCACGACGTTGACGTCGCCGACGAACTGGGCGGCCCAGCGCGACGCGGGGCGCGCGTACACCTCCTCGGGCGTTCCGATCTGCACGAGCCGCCCGGCGCGCATCACCGCCACCCGGTCGGCGAGCGAGAGCGCCTCCTCCTGGTCGTGGGTGACGAGGATCGCGGTCGCCTCGGCCTCGCGCAAGATCACCTCGACCTCACGCCGCAGGTCGGCGCGCAGCGTCTCGTCGAGGTTCGAGAACGGCTCGTCGAGGAGCACCACCGCCGGGTCGGGCGCGAGCGCCCGCGCCAGCGCGACACGCTGGCGCTCGCCGCCCGAGAGCTCGTGCGGGTAGCTGTCGGCGCGGTGCTGCAAACCGACGAGCTCGAGCACCGACCGCACCTTCGCGCGCCGCTCGCGACGCGGCACGCGCGCGAGACCGAACGCCACGTTCCCCGCCACCGTCAGGTGCGGGAAGAGCGCGTAGTCTTGAAACACCATGCCCACCCGCCGCCGCTCGGGCGGAACGAACACGCGCCCGTCGGCGACGGTCTCGCCGCCGATCTCGATCCGCCCGCTGTCGGGGCGCTCGAACCCGGCGATCAGGCGCAGCAGCGTAGTCTTGCCGCAGCCCGACGGGCCGAGCACGGCGAGCAGCTCGCCGGCGCCGACGGTGAGCGAGAGCGCGTCGACGGCGCGGTGCTGGCCGAAGCTCTTGCTGACGTTGTCGAGCCGGACGGTGCTCATCTCGCCTCACGCTGCTGGTTCGATCCCTAGCAGGTCGCGCCGCTCGGCGCGCGCCGAGCGGCGCCCGGCCGCGTTCGGGAGCGACAGCCGCAGCCCCACCACCACCGGCACGAGTGAGCACGCCACGATCAACAGCGCCGGCAGTGCCGCCACGTGCCAGAGCGACTCGGCGGTGGCCTGCCACACCTTGACGGCGAGCGTGTCGCCGCCGAGCGGGCGCAACAGCACCGTCGCCGGCAGCTCCTTCATCGTCTCGGCGAACACCAGCACGAACGCGGTGAGGAGGCTCGTGCGCAGAAGCGGCAGGTGCACGCGGCGCACCACCGTCCCCTCGTCGCTGCCGAGCCCGCGTGCCGCCTCGTCGAGCGAGCGCGGGATGCGGTCGAGACCGGCGCGCACCGGCTGGAAGCCGATCGCCAGGAAGCGCACGCAGTAGGCGAACAGCAAGCCGAGCACGGTGCCGGTGAGCGGCAGCGGCGCGCTTTCCGGCCAGAGCGGCGTGGCGGCGACGAGATCGTCGACGAAACCGAGCGGCACGATCACCGCCGCGGCGACGACCGCGCCGGGCAGGCCGTAACCGATCGTGGCAAGGCGCACCACGAGGCGGCGCAGGCGGCTCGGGCGTTCGCGCAGCGAGTAGGCGAGCACCACGGCGAGGCCGACGACGATCGCCGCCGCGGTCGCCGCCAGTAGCAGGCTGTTGCGCGCAGCTGGCGCGAAACCCGGGTCGACGTTGCCGCTCGCGACGTTGTCGGCCGCCCACACGGCGAGCTGGGCGAGCGGCGCCACCACCACGCCACAGACGAGCAGCGTGGGCAGCGCTGCGGCGGCGACACCGACGGGGCCGCGCAGGCGCAGGCGCGCGAGCGGGCGCTCGGCAGCGGTGGCGGCGGCGCGCGCGCTGCCGGCGAGCGCGCGCTCGACGACGAGCAGCGTCAGGGTGACGGTGGCGAGCAGCGTCGCAAGCTGCATCGCCGCGGCGCGGTCGAAGGCGTTGAACCACACCTTGTAGATGGCGTTGGCGAACGTCTGGACGCCGAGCAGGTTGATGGTGCCGAAGTCGGCGAGCGCCTCCATCACCGCGAGCACGACGCCGCCCAGCACCGCCGGCCAGGCGAGCGGAACGACGACGGTAGCGAGGGTGCGCAAGCGGCCGCTGCCGAGGCCGCGCGCCGCCTCGACGAGCGAGCGCGGCTGGGAGAGGAAGGCGACGCGCGCCAGCAGGTACACGTACGGGTAGAGGACGAGGGTGAAGACGACGATCGCGCCGCCGGTGGAGCGCAGCTCGGGCACGCGGCGGCCGACGGTGCCGAGCGCGAACAGCGTGAACACGTAGCTCGGCATCGCCAGCGGCAGCACGAGCGCCCACTCGAGCACACGCCGGCCGGGGAAGTCGCAGAGCGCGACGAGCGCGGCGAGGCTGGTGCCGAGCAGGAGCGTGCCGCAGGCGACGCCGGCGACGAGCAGCGCGGTGGCAAGGAAGGCGTCGGGGACGAGCGCCCAGAAGCGGACGAGCTCGGCGTGGGCGAAGACGAAGGTGAGCGGCAGCGAGACGAGCGGTCCCGCCACGAGCGCGGCGGCCACGGCGGCACCGGCCCCAAGGCCGGTGCCGCCGTGCCGGCGTGGCTGCCGCGCGTCGCTCAGCGCCAGCCGACCTCCTCCATCAGCGCCAACGCTTCTTGCAGGTGTCGGGCGGCACCCGCGACGTCGATCGGATCACGCTTGAAGGTGCCGAAGCGGCGCAGCTCGGGCGGGCCGGGCACGGCCGGGTCGGCGGGGAACTCCTTGTTGTTGCGCACGAGCTCTTCCTGCACCGAGGGCCTGGTCAGATACTCGACGAGCTTGCGCGCGAGCTCGCGGTGGCGGGCATAGCGGGTGATGCCGATGCCCGAGAGGTTGACGTGCGTGCCGCGCCCGTCTTGGTCGGCCCACTCGAGCGCGACGGGCAGGTTCGGGTCGCTGGCGAGCATGCGGCCGAGGTAGTAGGAGTTGACGAGCCCGACGTCGCAGCGGCCGTCGGCGATCGCCTGGATCACGTCTATGTCGGACCCGAAGATCTGCGGCCGGTTCGCCATCCACGCGCGCAACAGCCGCTCGGTGGCGGCACGCCCGAACTTGGCGATGCGGTCGGCGACGAACGAGACGTTGTACTCGCTCGTGCCCGAGCGCAGACAAAGGCGCCCGCGCCAGCGCGGGTCGCCGAGGTCGCGGTAGTGGGTGACGGTGCCGGCGGGCACCCGCTCGGTGGAGCGGACGATGGTGCGTGCGCGCACGGTCAGCGCGTACCAGTAGCCCTGCGGGTCGCGCAGGCCGGCGGGGACGGCGCGGTCGAGCGCGCTCGAGCGCAGCGGTTGCAACAGCCCCGAGCTGCGGGCGCGCCAGAGGTTGGCGCCGTCGACGGTGATGAAGACATCGGCGCGGGTGCGATCGCCTTCGTTGCGCAGGCGCTCGTAGAGCTCGGGCGCCGACCCGCCGAAGAGGGTGAGGTCGACGCGCTCGCGCGAGGCGAACTCGCGGAACGGCTGCTCCTCGCCGTAGTGGGCGCGGGCGGTGTAGACGACGAGCCGCTGCCCGTTGCCGCCGCCGGTGGCGAGAACGACGGCGACGACCACGACGACGAGCGCTACGAGCGCCCCGCCGACCACAAGTCTCCTGCTCACCTGCCGACCTCCTTTCTCTCGCGCGCCGCGTTGTCGGGTTCGCGCACGCTCCTGACGCCGGGTTGGCGAACGCTGCGTTAGGTTAGCCTAAGTCCTAGTTCCGGAGTCGGCTTAGGGGGCGCCGCC
>BEIR01000084.1 GCA_002898855.1 bacterium HR41 | reverse complement strand
CGCGCCCGGACGCCGCGCGGCGAATCGCTGCGGCCGTGCTCGCGGCCTGCGGCGTGCCAGCCGGCGCGTGAGGGCGCACCGCCCCGACGCCGGGCGGATGGAGGCTGCCCGACCCTCGCTCGCCGGCGCGCGCGGGTAAGGTCAGCGGCCGGTGACGAGCACGCAGCGGGCGCAGCGAGAGGCGCGGAAGGCCGCTCTCGGCGAGTGGCGGGGGCGCCGCTTGCACTTCGTCGGCGTCGGCGGGGCAGGGATGAGCGGCCTGGCGCTGGTGGCGGCGGGACTCGGCGCGACGGTGAGCGGTTCCGACCGCGAGGAGTCGCCGTATCTGGCGCTCGTCCGCCGCCACGGTGCGCGCGTCCACGTCGGCCACAGCGCCGACCAGGTGCCGCCCGACGCCGAGGTGGTCGTTTCGACGGCCATCGCCGCTGACAACCCCGAGGTCCAGGTGGCGCGCGAGCGCGGTCAGCGTGTGCTGCACCGCGCCGATCTGCTCGCCGAGCTCACGCGCCTGCGGCGCACGATCGCGGTGTCGGGCACGCACGGCAAAACGACGACCACGGCGATGATCGTCCACGTTCTCGATCGCGCCGGCTGCGATCCGTCGTTCGTCGTCGGCGCGAAGCTGCGCGGTTTCGACACCAACGCCCGACTCGGTAGCGGCGCCTGGCTGGTGGTCGAGGCCGACGAGTCCGACCGCTCGTTCCTAAAGCTCGACCGCGAAATCGCGGTGATCACCAACATCGAGCTCGACCATCACTCGACCTACCGCGACCTGGCTGAGCTCGAGGCGGCGTTCGCCGAGTTCGCCCGACCGGCGCAGGTGCTCGTGCTCGGGCCGGGCGTGACGGTCGCAGCGCGCCCGGGACAGCGCGTGGTCAGGGTCGCGGACGTGGGCGAGTGGCGGAGCACGGCGAGCGACGAGCGGACGGGTGCGAGCACCGAGCGCGCCGCCGGTAACAACGAGAACGCCATCGATAACGGCGAGCGCGCGGCCGGGCACGCCGATCGCACTGGCCCGTGCGACGCCTTTTCCGTACCGCTACCACCGCTGCCCGTACCCGGGCGCCACAACGTCCTGAACGCCCTGGCGGCGGTGGCGGCGGCCGAGGCGGCCGGTGTCGAGCGCGAACAAGCGGCTCGGGCGCTCGCCGATTTCGCCGGCACCGGACGTCGCCTCGAGTTCATCGGCCACTCACCGGAGGGCGCGCGCGTATACGACGACTACGCACACCACCCGACCGAGGTAGCGGCGACGCTCGCGGCGGCCCGCGAACTTATGGCTGCCGGCGCAGCTCCCGGGCCCGACGCCTGCGCCCCCGGCGGCGCCTGTGTCCGGGGCGGCGCCTCCGTCCCCGGCGGCGTGTCCGCCCGCGGCGGCTCCCGCGCCGAGCACCGTGCCCGGCCGCGTCTCGTCGCCTGCTTCCAGCCGCACCTCTTCTCGCGCACGAAGGCGCTCGCGCGCGAGTTCGGCCGGGCGCTCGCCGCCGCCGACATCGTCCTGGTTAGTGACGTTTTCCCGGCCCGCGAGCGGCCCGAGGATTGGCCGGGCGTGTCCGGCCTCGACGTCGCACGAGCTGCGGCAGATCGCGCTGCGGGCAAGAGGGTTGTGTGGGCACCGCGTCTGCGCGAAGCCACCGAGTGCCTCCGGGCGCTCGTGGCGACGGGCGACACGGTGGTCGTGATGGGCGCCGGCAACGTCGACCGCGTCGCGCGCGCGCTGGCGAGAGGTGCCCCGCTCGTCGAGCGACCGCCGGCAGCGGTCGAGCGCGACAAACCGCTGGCACGCCTGACGACGGTGCGCACCGGTGGAAACGCCCGCTTCTTCGCGCGCGCGGCGACGCTCGCCACGCTTCACGAGCTGCTCGCCTGGGCGGCGTGCGAGGGGCTGGCGGTGGAGGCGATCGGGTCGGGATCGAACCTGCTCGTCGCCGACGAGGGTGTCGACGGGCTGGTGATCAAGCTCGAAGGCGAGCTCGCGGCGGTCGCGATCGACGGCGAGGAGGTGCTCTGCGGCGGCGGCGCGCGCTTGCCGCAGATCGCCGCCCGGACGGCGCGGGCCGGGCTGTCGGGCCTCGAATTCGCGGTGAACATCCCCGGCACGGTCGGCGGTGCGGTGCGGATGAACGCCAACGCCTACGGCGGCGAGCTCGCCAGCGTCCTCGTGTGGGTCGAGGTCGCAACGCCCGCGGGCGTACGGCGCCTCGCTCCCGACCAGCTCGGTTTCGCCTACCGCCGCTCGGCGTTGCGACCGGGCGAGGTGGTCGCCCGCGCTCTCTTCCGCCTGCGCCGTGACGATCCCGCGGCAGTGCGTGCCCGCCTCGAGGCGATGCGCACGGCTAGGCGCGAAGCGCAGCCGTCGGGGATAAAGACCTTCGGGTCGACGTTCACCAACCCCGACCCGGCCGACCCCCGTGTCGCTGGGCGCACTGCCGGGATGCTTCTCGACGCCGCAGGTTGCCGCGGCTTGCGTGTGGGCGGAGCGCGTTTCAGCGAGAAGCACGCGAACTTCGTCGAGAACCTCGGCGACGCCACCACGGCCGACATCGTGCGGTTGATGGCAGAGGGACGGCGTCGCGTTTTCGAACGTTTCGGCGTGGTGCTCGAACCGGAAGTGCGCTTCCTGGGCCCAGTCGACACTTCGCCGCTAGCGGCGGCGGTAGGCGCCGTAGGGGGCAGCGGGCCCGCCGGCGAGCAGGGCGAGTAGCGCAAAAGCCCACTTCGGCGGTGCGACCGCCGGGCGAGGGCGCTGGCCGGGCAGGGAGGCGGGCGGACAGCGCGAACGCTCTCGGTGATGCCACGTCTCGAGCCCGCCCGTCGCCAGCCAGCCACAGCTAGCGCTGTGCGGCGTCGGGGCGGTTCGTCCGGGAAGCGCGTGCGTCCGGGCAGCGAGCAGGGCTCTGCCTCGGCGACGGGGGGCAGCCGCCGGCTGCGCCGGCTCGCGGTGTTCGGCTTGGCGGCCGTGGCGGTTGCGCTTGCGCTGTGGGTGGGGCGTGATCTTCCGTTCTGGCGCGTCGAGCGTGTGACGATCGTCGGTCTCGACGAGCGCGAAGCTGCCGCCGCCCGCCGTGCCCTCGTGAGCGCTGCGCGGCGGATGACGGTGTTCCACGTCGACCACTCGGAGCTGCGGGCGGCGCTCGCTTCCTACCCGGCCGCTGCCGACGTGACGGTCGACCGGCGGCTACCCGACGAGCTCGTTTTGCGCGTCCGCCTGCGCCGGCCGGTCGCGGTGCTCGAGGGAGCGCGCGGACGCGTCGCCGTCGCGAGCGACGGAACCCAGCTCGGGGACCTGTCGACCCCTTCGTCGCTGCCGACAATCGCGGTCGGCGACGGCCCCGACCCGGACGCCCGGCTGGCTGCGCCCGTGCGCGCCAAGGTGGCGGTCGCGGCCAGCGCCCCGGCGCCGTTGCGGACTGCGCTCGCGCGCATCTCGCTCGACCGCGACCGTGGTCTCGTGGCTGCGCTTCGCTCGGGCCCGCTCCTGATCTTCGGTCGCGCGCATGATCTAAACCTCAAGTGGAGATCCATTTCTACAGTGCTCGCACGCGACCCCTCAGCGTCCCGTGCCACGTACATCGACGTGCGCCTTCCTCGCCGACCTGTCGCTGGTGGCCTAGGGAATCCGGCGAGCGCGGCGCGCCCGTTGAGCGGCGGCACGATCGCGAACCCTCAACCGACACCGCAATCTTTCTAGATACATAAAGCTCATGCTGACATTGAATGTGCAACGAACCTTGCAGCTTCGTTTGACAGTTGTGCCGATGACTCCCTACAGTGCGTGGATCGAAGGGCGCAGCGCCAGGCGTGGCGCGCGCTCGCCGAAGCGGCCGCAGCTCGGAGATCCGCGCGCGAGTCGAGCCTTGGGGCCGAGCGCGGCGAAACGAGACGGGAAAGGGAACGGCAACCGGTAGAGATGGACAGCGGCATCGGCAGCGGTGCAGGCACCGGCAGCTACCTCGCGGTGATCAAGGTCGTCGGTGTCGGTGGCGGCGGTACGAACGCCGTGAACCGGATGGTCGACGCGGGCTTGCGTGGCGTCGAGTTCATCGCCGCCAACACCGACGCCCAGGCGCTGCAGATGTGCGACGCCGACGTCAAGCTGCAGATCGGCGCGCAGCTGACGCGCGGGCTGGGGGCCGGCGCCAATCCCGAGGTGGGGCTGGCGGCGGCTAACGAAAGCCGCGACGAGATCAAGGAAGCGCTGAAGGGCGCGGACATGGTGTTCGTAACCGCGGGGATGGGCGGTGGCACGGGCACCGGGGCCGCGCCGGTGATCGCCGAGGTCGCCAAGCAAGAGGTTGGGGCGCTCACCGTCGGCGTGGTCACGAAACCGTTCGAGTTCGAGGGCGCGCAGCGGATGCGCCAGGCCGAGCAAGGCATCGAGCGCCTGCGCGAGGAAGTCGACACGCTGATCGTAATCCCGAACGAGAAGCTCCTGGCGGTCGTCGAGCGGCGCACGAGCATCCTCGAGGCGTTCCGCGAGGCCGACAACGTCTTGCGCCAAGGCGTTCAGGGCATCACCGACCTCATCACCACTCCCGGCTTGATCAACCTCGACTTCGCCGACGTGCGCACGATCATGCAGGACGCCGGGTCGGCGCTGATGGGTATCGGCGAGGCTTCCGGCGAAAACCGCGCTGCCGAAGCCGCGAAGCTGGCGATCTCGAGCCCCTTGCTGGAACAGTCGGTGGAGGGGGCGAAGGGGATCCTCCTCAACATCACCGGTCCACAGGACCTGGGCCTATTCGAAGTCAACGAGGCCGCGGAGATCATCCAGCAGGCGGCCGACCGCGAGTCGAACATCATCTTCGGTGCGGTCGTCGACGAGGAGGCCGGCGACGCCGTGCGCGTCACGGTGATTGCCACCGGTTTCGACGCGCAGCGCGGTGGGCCGCTGTTCAGCGAGGACTCCACGGGCCGGCGGCGCGAGCCGCGCCGGCGCGACGTGCGCCTCGACGAGCGCGAGCGCTCGCGGCTCGAGATCTCCGACGACGAGATCGACATCCCCTCGTTCCTCAAGGACTGAACGAGCGCGGCATTCCTCGCGCGGGGCGTTCTTCGCAGCGCGACGAAGGCGCGGGCGCGGTCACCGGCGCCTCGCCAGTGACGTCCGGGCGAGTGGCCGGCGCGGGCGCGGGCGACCGGGGCGAGCACCCGCGCGAGGTGCCCACCCCGATCGGCCCGGCGCGGCGACGCCTAGGCGCGACGCCGTCTGAGACCGGCTACGCCTGTAGTAGTTCCCACGAGACCGGCCACCAAAGCCACCACCGCGAGCCAGGTCGGCGCCTTTCCGCTCGCCTCGTTCGCGTCGCCGCCGTGACCGCTGTCGTTGCCCGAAGCGCTCCCGCCGTGCGCGCCGGTGGAAGCCACGAGTTTCACCACCGGAGCGGGATGCTCGAGCTCGTCAGCGCTCTGCCCCGCGGCAGGCCGTTCGATCCACGCCGTGTTGCCGCGCTCGCACTCCTGGACCGTGGGGAAGTACACAGACCGGCCAGCTCCTTCCGGCAGCTTCACCGACATCTGGAGGACATCGAGTTGGGCGTCCGGCAAGGGTGTCCGCGCCGTCCAGATCACCTCCTGCGGCCCGCGTGTGATGCGCTGCCCGTGGACCTCCACCGGCGTCTTCTCCCCCTGCTTGGTAGCGAGGGTCCAGAAGGCGTTGCGGCCCGGCTTCACGATCGCGACATCGCGCGGGATGCGCACGCGTATCCGCGTCGTCGGCGAGCCATCGCAGCCGTGAGGCACGCTGAACTCGAGCCGTGCATAGCCGCCGGCGGGGGCTTCGCTCGGGCTCACGGTCACGTGCGCGTTGGCCCCGGCCGGCAGGGCTACCGCTGCGACCGTCGCCAGCGTTGCGGCGACGCCGCACCGCCGGGCGAAGCGGGCGGCGCCGCACGGCACGGCGCGCAAAGCGACAGCGCCGTGCCGTCCAGTTCGTGCTGCGTCGCTCTTCTCCATTGCTGCAAACCTCCTTGGTCGAAAGTCGTCGACTCGTAGCGAGCAGCGGTCGTAGACGAGCGGCCAGGGGGTCTTGCCGCTCGAGCCCGCGATCCGTCGCTCGCCGACCTGTGCTGGGTGCGCTCGACACCCGTGCGCGGCAGGGGGGCCACGGATCTGCGGTGCTCGAGGCTGCACCGGTGCGCGGTCGCAGCTCCGACTGGAACGGTCCTCGATCAC
>BEIR01000083.1 GCA_002898855.1 bacterium HR41 | reverse complement strand
GGCGCGCGGCTCGCAACACAACGTCCAACCGGTTCGCGAGCGAAAGGAGCAAGAAAGATGGAACACGCCGATCAGCGACTGAGGAAGGCGACGGTCGCAGCGCTTGCCCTTACGCTGCTTGCGGGTGGAGCGGTTCCCGGCGGCGCGTTCGCCACAACGACGCACAAGAACACCTCCTCGCACGCCACCGCGGCTCGCAAGCAGACGGTGCGTCGGGTGCGGCGCCACCACCGCCGGCGGGTGCGTCGCCACCATCACCGCGCGGTGCGCAAGACCCGTCAGGGGGCGTGAGCTAGAGCAGCGGACTTATCCGCCGCGATCGAAAGGGGGTCCTCCTCCAGTCCGTCGGGGCCGGCTCGAGCCGGCCCCGACGGACGCCCACTACGTTGTCGGTGGAATGGGCGCACCGACGAGCTACACCCTCGCCAACCGTTCGCCGCTCTTGGTGGTAGCGGAGGACGACCGCGTGCTGCGCGAGGTACTGGCGCGCACTTTGAAAGACGAGGGGATGCGTGTGCTCGCTACGGCGACCGGCCAGGGAGCGGTCGAGTTCGCAGAAGCGGCAGGTCCCGACCTGCTCGTGATCGATATCGGCCTGCCCGACTCCGACGGGCGCGACGTCTGCCAGGCGCTGCGTGCGCGCGGAATCACCGCCCCCGTGCTGTTTCTCACCGCCCGCGACGCCCTGCCCGACCGTCTCGGCGGCTTCGCCGCTGGCGGCGACGACTACGTCACCAAGCCGTTCGACATCGAAGAGCTGGTCGCTCGCATCCGCGCTCTGCTGCGCCGCGCCTCGGCGCCGGCGCCGCTCGCTGCCGCCGACGTCGAGCTCGACCCGACCGAGTTCACGATCGCGTGCGGCGCCGCCCGTTCGCCGCTCACACCGACCGAGTTTCGCCTCGCCGGCGCGCTGTTCGCGCGCGCCGGGAAGATCGTGCCACGCGAGGAGCTCGCGGCGGCAGCGTGGCCGCCCGGTGCGATCGTCCGCGACAACACCCTCGAGGTGTACGTGGCGCGGTTGCGACGGAAGTTGCTGCGGGTCGGAAGCCGCACGCGGATCGAGACCGTGCGCGGCGTCGGTTACAAGCTGACAATCGGCGAGCAGGAGCGGGGGGTCGGTCGCTGCGGTCGCTGACCGGTTCGTGGACGCTGCGGACCCGTCTCACGCTCGCGCTGCTAGCGGGCGCGATCGTGGGGCTGGCAGTGTTGACCGCGGCCTTCAACGTCGTCTTGAGCGGCACGCTGGCGCGTGACGCGAGCGCGCTCGCCCACGAACGCGCGCGGGCGCTGGCCGGTCTAGCCGCCTCCGAGTTGGCGGCCGGCGAGCGGCTACGACCGGAGGCCCGGGCCGGCGTGGGCCAGCCCGGTTGGGTGTTCGCGAACGGCACAGAGCTCGTGAAGCCGCGCGCCGCGGCGCTCGAGGAGACGGCGGCGCGAGAGCTCGCGCGCAGCGGGCGCGACACGAGGAAGGTGCAGCCCACCAACGTGCTCCTAGCCGCACAGCCGATTCGCGTCGGCCGGCGCACCATCGGCCGGGCAGTGGCGGTCGTCTCGCTCGACCCCTACGAGCGCGTGCGCGAAGAGACGCTCGTGGGCTCGATCCTCTTCTCGCTGTCTCTGCTGGCAACGATCACGCTGGCCGGCAGGCATCTGGTGCGAGCGGCGTTGCGGCCCGTGGTGCAGATGACGGAACGCGCCGCCGAGTGGTCGGAGCGGGACCTCGAGCGGCGCTTCGCGCTCGGCGCACCGCGCGACGAGCTGACACGGCTCGCGGCGACGCTCGATCGGCTGCTCGACCGTCTCGTCCAGAGCCTGCGCCGCGAGCAGCGCTTCTCGGCCGAGCTCGCGCACGAACTGAGAACACCGCTTGCCGGGATGATCGCCGAGGCCCAGTTCGCTCTACGCGGTCCGCGCACCAGCGACGAGTACCGGCGCGCCCTGCGCGACGTTCTCGATTCGGCCCGGCGTATGAGCGCCTGTCTCGACGCCTTGCTCAGTGCGGAGCGTGCGGAGGCAGCTCTGGCCCGTCGTCGCAGCGACCTAGCGCAGTGTGCGCGCACCGTTGCCGACACGCACCGGGCGCTCGCGGCGCGCGCGGGGGTGCGCATCGAACTCGAGTGCGATCGCGAGCCGGTGATGGTGGCCGCCGAGCGTGAACTGGTCGAGCGCGCGCTGAGTCCGCTCGTCGAGAACGGCTACCGTCACGGCCGCGACAGCGTCCGTTTGATCGTGAGCGGCGGTAGCGACCAGGCGAGCGTGGCGGTCGTCGACGGCGGCGCCGGGCTCGCCCCCGGAGAGGTCGAAACGGTTTTCGAGCCCGGCCGGCGCGGGACGCGGGCGCGACGAGACGACGACAGCGGCGCCGGCCTTGGGTTGGCTCTCGCACGGAGACTGGCGCGCGCCGTGGGCGGCGACGTGGTGGCGTACCCCGGTCCTCCCGGGCACTTCGAACTGCGCTTGCCCGCCGCTGGAAACGGCTGCATAACTGCCGCTCGCCCCAAGCCTGTGCCTGCAGCTGGCTACAGCGCAGTGAGCGCGATCGACGCTGCGCGCTACCGGCGCGCGGCGTCGCCGGCCCTCAGGTACGGGCCCCGTCCACCCACTCGTCCGGCACCCGCACCGGCACCTCGCGCGGCTCGCCCACCACACGGCGGGCGAGGTCGGCGGCCGGCCGTCCCTCGATCAGCGGCCGCAGCTGAGGGAAGCGCATCAGCGCGTGCACCGTGGTCGCGATCTGGAAATCGGCGGCGTTCGGCTCCTCACCGCCGATCGTTCCGTCGGCGATACAGGCGTCGACACGCTCGAGCTGCTCAGGCAATGTGGCGATGTCGCGTCGCACCTGCTCCTCGCTCGCCCCCACAGCGGTAGCGAACTTGCGCGCGATCGGTGCTGTGGTGCGCGCCTGCAGGCCGGCGAACGGAAGCTTCGACTCGCGCGCCAGTTCCGCACGTGCCTCGGGGTCGCGCGCCAGGATCCACCGGAAGATACGCCGCGGCACCGGCTGGAACTCGCGCTCGCCCCACTCCTCGGCCTCCGCTACGCGCGCGCGTTGCCCAGGCTCAGTGGGGAAAAGCACGCCCGGGAACAGCTCGTCCAGATGGCGACTGATCGCCCTCGAGCCCTGAACGCGCCGCCCGTCGATCACAAGCGCAGGGACGGTGCCGCGCTCGAATCCTCGTGCGCGTACGACCGCCGCGTGCAGACCTGGCGGGAGCTCGATCACGCGGTGCTCGAGCCCAACCCGGCGCAGCATCAACTTCGCGGCCAGCGCCGGGTGCGAAGGCGGAATCGAATACAGCGTCGCGGCCATGCCGGCAGCCTACCGCCGGACGCAACGCCGCTATCGCTTGCGCGACCGGCCCGACGGCCGGTCGCGCAAGCAGCGAGCGGTAGCTAGCGCGCGATCCGTTTCAGGAACGGCAGCAGGTACTTGACGAACTCGTTGCGCGGATAGGCGCCCGCCGGATCGTTGTGGGCATACGTGCCCTGCCGGTTCACGAGCACCACGTTGCGCTTCGGGATCCCCGCCTGACGCGCAAGATCGCGCGCGGCGTCGGTGACGAGCCGCCCGCCCGCAGCGCCGAAGGCATAGATCCGCAACCGCTTCGGCAGCTTGCGTCCGAGCGTGGCACGCACACCGAACACCTTCTGCGCCGGGTTCGGCGTCCCGTTACCCACGGCACTGGCGTCGATCGTTAGGCGCATCGGGTGGTACCAGGCCGTTCCGTCGAGCCCGTGGAAGTCGATGCCCGAGAACATCCGCGCGTAACGGCGGATCGGAGTGATCTCACCAGCCTGGTCCCAGCCGCGCGGGTCGCCGCTTGGCTTGAGCTTGCCGATGTGTGCCTGGGCTGCCCACAGCGCCGGCGGCGACGTTTCGGTGTCGAGGGCATAGCCGTACTGCGCCAAGTTCGTGGGCCGCACCGGTGGCTTGAGGAAGGCCGGCAGCCCGGGCCAGTCGTACGCGATCGACGGCTCGTTGGGGTAGATGAGCGCGGCCAACGAGCCGGCGGTGTTGAAGAGACCGGCATAGGGTGCCGGGATGCCACCAAAGCTCAGCCACGGCGATTGCGTGGCGAATTGCTCGAGCTGCCTGCGTGCCGCGTCGGCGCTCGGCGGGTTGCCGATCCTGCCGCCGTCGATGTACACGAGCCCGTCGAGGTAGCGCGCCCCCGGCTTGCCGCGGAAGTTCCAGGTGGCGTACGCGGTGGTGATCGTGCCGCCGAGTGAGTGACCGCCGAGCACCACGTGCCGTCCGCATTTGCGCGCCAGCTGCACGACACGGTGCAGGTCCTCGATCTCGGTGCGCATGCCCCAGTTGCGTGCGAACGCCACTTCGCTGTCGGGGATCAAGCGGATGTGCTTGGTGATCGACGGCGTCGTGATCCACCGCAGGTAGTAGTCGAATACCTGCTGATCGGTGACCTTGCGGCGTTTGGCAAGGTCGAACACCGAGTGGTCCTCGAGCAGGTTCTCGCGCCGTTCCACCGCCCACACCTGCCAGCGCGGGAGCTTGCGCACGATGTCCTCGGCGAGGGGGACGAAGTAGGTGGAGCTAGCCGACGTGCCCGGAACGAGGATCAGGATGTTCGGCGCTTTGCGCGAACCGACCGCGAGGATGCCGACGCGGTCGTACTTGGCCGGTGTCGAGGGCTCGTTGTAACCCCGAATCCGCTCGAAACGCTCGCTGATCTTGCCTTTGGCGGCTGGCGCGGGAAGCGGCAGCGTGGCGAGGAGAGCGAGCGCGGCCAAGCTCGCCAAGCTGAAAACAGCCCACCGTCGCGGCCGTCGCGCCGGTGTCCGGTGCCGCTGCGACCGGCTCACCGCAGGCTCGCTCGCGGCTCGCCTTCCAGGCACGCGAACACTAAAAGGCGAGGGGACTGTCGCCATCGATCACTCCTCCTGGGGGTTACTGCAAACGGCGGAAGCGGCCTCTGCTCGGAGGCTGCGGTCGATGCTACCGAACGGTCGGTCGGTGGTCGAGGCGCTCGCTCCTCAGCGCACCACCGCAAACCGCCCGCGCAGCTCGCGACCGGCGTGACGCACGACGATCTCGTAGCGGCCTGCAGGCAGGGTGCGTGTGGCAAGGCGGAGCCGGCGCCAGCCGACCTTGTCCTGCAGCTTGCGGCGAGTGGCGGTGCGGCGGTACTCGCAAGCGCCCGTAAGTCGCGGGCAGCGCCCTCGCGCTTTGCGCACACGTACGAGCGCGATCGTCGTCGGCCCGCGGGCGCCCTACCAGTAGCGGATGGCGAGCGCCGCACCCGCCCGCACCCGCGCCGGGAGCCGCAAGTCGGCCAGTCGGGCGGTAGCGCGCGGATCGAAAAGCTCGGCGTCGCGCAACACCCGCCCGTTCGCGAGCTGGCCGCCGGCCAGGAGCACGCGACCATCTGCCAGCGTTACGGCGATCCCGCGCGCACGCGGGCGCGGTCGCTCGCCGACGAGCGCCCACCGGTTGCGACGCGGATCGTAGATTTCGGCCTCGGCGAGGTCGCCGTCGTTGCCGAAACCACCGACGACGAGAACACGACCGTCGGCGAGGAGCGTCGCCTGCGCGAAGCCGCGTGCGGTGTGCATCGGCGCGGCACGCCGCCACCGTTGACTGCGGGGATCGTAGATCTCGACGCTACGGCGAAAGCCGCTCGCGAACGTGCCGCCACCGCCCACCAGCACCCTCCCGTCGGCTAGCGCGACGGCGAAGTGGTTGACGCGCGGCTCGATGAGAGGGTCGCTCACCGTGCTCGTCGCCCGCACAGGGTCGACGATCTCGGTGGCGAAAAGCGGGATCGGCCGGTCGCTGCGTTCGCCGCCGACAACGAGCACGCGTCCGTCGCGCAAAACCGTCGCGGTGTGGTGGTAGCGGCCGTTCTCGAGAGCCGCGAGCGGACGCCATCCAGCGAGGGCACGCCCGTCGTTGCCTAGCGGCAGCAGGTCGACTTCTCCGAGCCCTGCGCTGCCGCGCCCCAAGCCGCCGGTGACCACCACCGCAGCGCTGCCGCCGTCAGCGCGGGGGACGAACACGGCGGCGTGGTTGGCGCGCGGGGATGGCAGGGCAGCACCGGGCGCGAACGTGCCGGACTCGTGCAGCCACCGCTCACAGCTGGCCAAGTAGCCGGGATCGCGGGCTGACAGCGAGGCGCCGCCGCAGACGAGGGCGTCGCCGCCGGGCAGCACCGTCAGCGTGTGGGCGAAGCGTCCGACCGCGAGGCTTCCG
>BEIR01000082.1 GCA_002898855.1 bacterium HR41 | reverse complement strand
GCAAGCGAACTTGGCATCGTCATCCCGCCGGTGCGCGTGCGCGACGACGCCACACTGGAGTCGCACGAGTACGCAGTGCGTGTGCGCGGCCAGGAGGTGGCGCGCGGACGGGTCGTGCCCGGCCACTACCTAGCCATCGACACCGGCGAGGCGGCCGGCGAGCTGGGCGGGATGGAGACGCGCGAGCCGGCGTTCGGCCTGCCGGCACGCTGGATTGACGATTCGGCGCGCGCACGGGCAGAGGCGCTGGGCTACACGGTCGTCGACGCCGAGTCGGTGCTCGCGACCCACCTCACCGAGGTGGTGCGCCAGCACGCTGCCGACCTCTTGACCCGCCAGGACGTGCGGCTGCTGCTCGACCAGCTGAAGGAGCGCAACGCCGCGGTCGTCGAAGAGCTGGTCCCCGACGTCCTCTCGGTCGGAGAGGTGCAGCGCGTGTTGCAGACGCTGTTGCGCGAGGGGGTGTCGATCCGCGATCTCGGGACGATCCTCGAAGCGATCGGCGATCGTGCGCGTGTCACGCGCGACGTCGCCCAGCTCGCCGAACACGCCCGGCGGGCGCTCGGTCGCACGATCGTCGCCCCGTACCTCGACGGCGATGTGCTGCGCGCCTGGACCGTCGACCCGGCGCTCGAGCAGGAGCTCGCAGAGGCGATCGTGCAGACCGCCGACGGCGAGCTTCTGGCGCTTGCACCCGAGCGTGCGCGCGCCCTCGCGGAGCGGCTGCGCGCCGTTGCCAGCGAGCGCGAGGGGGAGGGCCAAGTCGTGCTCTGCTCGTCGCGCGTGCGCCGCCATCTGCGCCGTGTCGCGGAAGCAGTCGCGCCGCGGCTGGCGGTGATCGCGTTCTCCGAGCTTCCGAGCAACGTCAAGGTCGAGAACGCGGGCGTTATCGGATTGCCCGAAGCGGCCGATGAACACAACAGCGGAGTGGAGCCCACAGGAGCCGCCCATGCTCGCTGACAAGATCATTGCTGCCCTCGCCTCGCGCCGTGAAGAGCACGGCGCAGCGGCGGCCACAGGACCACAGCAGCCAGCTGCGCAACCACCGAGCGACAGCGACTCGCGAAAGAAGCGGGGGAACCGGGTCGAGCGCGTAGCGCGCCCCGACGGTGTCGTCGTCTTCCGCGCCCGCAGTCTCGAGGAGATTCTGCCCGCCGTCCGTGAGGAGCTCGGTCCGGACGCGCTGATCCTCCGCCAACGCGAGGGGCTCACCGGTGGCTTCGCCGGCTTTTTCCAGCGCCGCTGCGTCGAGGTGGAAGCGCGCGCGGCAGGAGCTGCGCTCGACTGCTACGACGGCAACGAGGCGGCGCTGCCTTGGGATCTCTCGGCGGCCAACGCGGACGAGGAAAAGCGCTTCTCGGGGGTGAACGAAACGCCGGCAAGCGACGAGGCGGAAGACCTTCGCGCAGTGCGCGAGGGGCCGGTCGCGGTGCGCGACTTCCGCGAACTGCTAGAGCGGCTCGCGCCCGTCGATCAGCGCACCGAAACTAGCCGCAGCGGCGGCAACGGCAGTGTCGGTGCGCACGCCGCTGCCGACGGAGCCGGCAGCGCCGAGGGGGCGGATTCCCTGGCGCTGAACGGCGGGCGCGCAACACCGGCCGACGTTGCGCCCGCGGGTGGCACTTCATCGCCCGACAGGCAGCGTGAGCCTGCCAGCGCCGCTGCACTGCGTGCAGCACTGCGCAGCGTCGGCTTCAGTGCAGAGTTCGCCGAACGCCTAGTCGCGGACGCTACCCGGCATCTGCTGCCGTTCGGCACGCCGCGCGGGCTGAAGCGCTACGCCCGGCAGGCGCTCGCCGCGCGGATCGCGATCTCGCCGCCGCCCGCGACCGCCGCGCCGCTGTTTGCAATCGCCGGGCCGCCCGCCGGTGGCCGCACCACTCTCGCCCGCGCTCTCGCCTCCGCCTACGCGGCTGCCGGCCGCGAAGTCGTCGTAGCCAGCGGCGACGCGACGGAGGAGCTGGCGGGCAGGAGCGAGTCCGCGATCGTCATCGCCGAGCTGCCGGCGCTCGCCGGCGACGGCCCCGAGCTGCCCGTGCTCCTCGCTGACCTGCCGCACGAACGGCCGGTCGCGCTCGTGGTATGCGTGCCCGCCACCTACTCGGCAGCGGCGGCGGCTCGGCTGCTCGAGCGTTGCCGGCGAGCGGGCGACGCGGTGGTGGCCGTGACCCACCTCGATCTCGAACCGGCGCCAGCCGGCGTCGTCGAGGCGCTAGCGGCGGTAAACCTGCCCGTCTTGTACGTGGCGGGACGGGGGATCGGACGGTTCGGCCTCGAGCCCGCGAACGCCTGGGAGCTGGCGAGTCGTCTCGTGAGGTGAGGCGAGACGGTGGCCGTTCCGCAGCGCAAGCAGAGAGCCTCGCTAGCGGTGGGACGCGACCGCCTCCCCGTCGTGGTGGAGGGCGAGGCCCAGCCGGGCTTGTGGGTACTGGCCGTTCTCGTGCCCTGCAAGCTGGCAGCCGACCAGGGACTTGCCGGACGTCTCGAGTTCCCGACCGCCCGCGGTCTCTGCGCGCTCGAGGGTGTGGTTCAGCCCGACGGGTGCAGCGACGGGCGGTTGCTGTTCTGGGCGCGGACGACGCGTGTCGAGCAGCGGCGGGAACTGGCGCGGATCGACGTGATGTTGCCGGTCGTGCTGAGCTGGCGGGTCGGAACTGCGGGGCAGCGAACCTATCGCACCACGACGCTCGACCTAAGCGGGGGCGGGGCTCTGGTAGCCGCACCGCCCGGTCTCAAGCCCGATCAGGAGGTCGGTATCTGTTTGACGCTCGGCGACGGGGGGCCCGACATGCTGTTGCGGGCGCGGGTGGTGCGGGTCGTCGATCGCTCGCGCGTGGCGCTGCGTTTCGAGGCGATCAGCGAGAGCCAGCGCGAGCGGATCATCCGCTTCGTTCTGCGTGTGCAACGGGAACAGATCCGCAGACGCCGCGAGGTGCTGAGTGGTGGCGGCTGAAGCGTCTGAACAGGAGCTCACGATCAGCGTCGCCAGCGACCCGCGGGCGCAGGCGCAGATACCTCGCATCCGCGCTCGCGCGGCGTTGCTTGGCACGTTCGCGACGCTGTTGTTGTCTTGGCACGCCGGGACGCCGCTGTTCGTCGCCGGCGTGCGCGCGATCGTCGCCGGCGTGTGCTGTTACCTGGTCGCCTGGGCCGCGATGCTGCAGGTGTGGCGCACGGTGATCGCGGCCGAGCTCAGGCGCGCCGCCGCCGAGGCCGAAGAGCAGCGGTAGGGGTTGCGAGGAAGACAGCGATGACGGCGCACGACACCCTCGGCCCACTCGACCCGGTCGGACCTCGGCACGACGTGGATCCGCTAGCCCGCGTCGAGCGTCTGCGCGCGCTCGACCGCCAGCGGCGGCAGCGCGAAAAGGAACCGGGCGAACGGCGCGCGCCGCGGCGGCCGGCTGCCCCCCGCACCCCGCGGGCCGGCACGGGGCCTGCGACCGACGGCGAAGGCACGCTCGACGTGCGGGCATGAGCAGCGAACTGCAGGCCACCGTCGTCTGTTACCTGGGAGACTGCCCGGTCGCTGCCGAGCAGCTCCTGACCGCGCTCGCCGGGTTGGCGGCGGAGCCGTCACACGAGGTCGTGCTCGCCGCCGATGCCGCACCACGACTCGCACCGCTGCTGGAGCGGGTAGCGGGCGATGTCGAGGTGCTCGAGAGCGACCGTCACCTCGGCGTCGCGGCGATCTTCGAACGGAGCGTGCAGCAGGCACGAGCCGCGACGCTCGTCTTCGTAGCGCGACCGGTGACGTTCGTCTCCGGATGGCTCGACGCCCTGCTCGCGCCGCTCGCCGACTCTGACGTCGCGGCCGTGGCGGGCACCACGGCCACGGGCTCGCTCGCCGAGGCGCCGGTCGTGGCGGTACGACGCACGCTCGTCGAGACAGCGGGCGTTCCGCGCACCGCCGACGCGCTCGTTGTTCCCGAGCTTTTGCTGCGCTGCGCCACGCACGGGTCGGTGGTGGCCGCGCCTCCGGCCGGTCGCGTGCTCCCCGCTGCCCGCGCCCTGGTGCGCGCCGACCTCGGCCACGACCTCGAAGTCACCGTCGTTATCCCCACGTTGGACGCTGCCGGCGAGCTCACCCAGGGGGCCGTGCGAGCCGTCCAACGAACGCTCGAGTGCCCGCACGAGATCGTCATCGTCGACAACGGCGCACCACCGCAGGGTTTCAGCGCCCCGGTCAACGCTGCTATTCGGGCCGCACGGGGACGCTACATCGTGGTGATGAACGACGACGTCGAGCCCCTGCCCGGCTGGTGGCCGCCGCTGCGCGCGACGCTCGACAGCGGAGCGCATGTCGTTTTTCCCGACACTGTCGACGGCTTTCGGCGTAAGGATTTCGCTGCCTGGTGCTTCGCGCTGCGTCGTGATGACGTCGACGAGCTGTCAGTCCGCCCGGGCGAGTTTTTCGACCCCGAGCTGCGCGTCTGGTACCAGGACACCGACCTTGCGGTGCGGCTGTTGGACTCGGGTACACCGCCCGTGCTCGTGTCCGAGTCCCGCGTCGTGCACCAGTTGTCGCGCACCATCGCAAGCGACGATCACCAGCTGGCTGCGTGGGTCGATATCCAGCGCGCGCGCGATCGCGCCGCCTTCGAGCGCAAGCACCCTACCGTCCGGCTGCGGACGGTAGAGGTCGACGGCGTTCGCTAGCGCGGCGCGGCTCGCGATAGCGCAGGCAACCGTCGCAACTCAAGAACGCCGGACGCGCGGCGATTACCGGGTCGACGCGGGCGACAGGGAGTCGCCCCGGGACGAGCCAAGGAGGTAGCAATGTCCCTTCGCATCCAAAACAACGTCGAGGCGTTTACCGCCCATCGTTATCTCTCCGCGACGAGCTCGAAGCTCTCCAAGTCGATGGAGAAGCTGTCTTCGGGCTGCCGCATCAACCGCGCCGCCGACGACGCCGCCGGCCTCTCGATCAGCGAGAAGATGCGCGGCCAGATCGGCGGTCTCGGGCAAGCCCAGCGCAACGCCCAGGACGCCGTATCGATGGTGCAGACGGCGGAGGGCTCGCTGTCGCAGGTCCACGCGATGCTGCAGCGCGTCCGCGAGCTCGCCGTCCAGTACCAGAACGGCACGCTCTCGACGGCGAACCGCACGGCGATCCAGTCGGAGGTCAACCAGCTCGCCTCGGAGATTGAGCGCATCGGTCAGAGCTCGGAGTTCAACGGCATCAAGCTGTTGAGCGCCAACGGGGTCGTCACCTTCCACGTCGGACCGAACGACGGCCAGACGATCACCGTCTCGACGATCAGCCTCGGCAGCGTGCTCGGCACCGCCGCGTTCGCTCTCGGTGCGACCACGGACCTGTCCGAGATCGACGCGGCGATCGACGCTGTCAGCGCCCAGCGCGCCACCTTGGGTGCGGTGCAGAACCGCCTCGAGTACACGCTCCAGGATCTCTCGACCTACCAGGAGAACCTGGTCGCAGCCGAGAGCCGCATCCGCGACGTCGACATGGCCCAGGAGGCCGTCACGCTCGCCAAGTACCAGGTCCTGCAGCAGGCCGGTGTGGCGATGCTGGCTCAGGCCAACCAGTCGGGCCAAGCAGTCCTGGCGCTCCTGCGCTGAACGCGGCCACTCCCGGGGCCTTTTTCCGGGAGAACATAGTCCTCGGACGAGGGCACTCCTCAAGGGCGGAGGAACGGCGGGCGGCCCGATCGGGCCGCCCGCCGCCTTTTCCCCGGTCCGCTCGCTAGGTCACGCCGTTGCGCTCCGCCGCTCAAGACCGCCGCAAGCGCGCCGAGCAAGAGGACGTGAGCGTCGAGACGGCTCTCGCACGCATCGCTGCACTCGAGGCGCGGATCGCTGCCCTGTCGGGTGGCGCCGTAGCACCCGCGCCCGCCCGCGGCTCCAGTGCCGATTTCGCAACGGTGCTCGCAGCCAGTTCTGGATCGCCTGTTGTCGCCGCCGGCGCCGGCGGCGGAGGCGTGGGAGCGAGGATGGTCGCGCTCGCACGTGGCGAGCTCGGCGTCTCCGAGGCGCCGCCGGGTTCCAACGACGGGCCCCGCATCGCCGTCTACCGCAGTGCCGTGCCGGGCGGCCCGGTGGGTCCCTGGTGCGCCTACTTCGTCTCGTGGGTGGCGCGGCAAGCTGGGGCACCGCTCGGCGAGCGGGGCCAGGGCTTCGCGAGCGTCGACCAGCTGTGGGCGTGGGCGCAGCGGGCCGGGAGAGCGGCCGCAGCCGACGCCCAACCACGCCCCGGCGACCTCGTGGTCTGGGACGAACATGTCGGCATCGTCGAGGCGGTGCTGCCCGACGGACGGAT
>BEIR01000081.1 GCA_002898855.1 bacterium HR41 | reverse complement strand
CTTCCGATCTACCCGGTGCCGCTGCGCGGCAGCGCGGAGCGCGCTGCCGCTTGCGCCTTTCTGAACGCTGTCGGGTAGTCGCGCGCGATGCCCATCACCTCGCCGGTCGAGCGCATCTCGGGACCGAGGCGCGCGTCGGCGAGCGGGAACCGCTGGAAGGGCAGCACCGCCTCTTTCACCGACACATGGCCGGGCTGACGGGGAATACGCACGTCGAGGTCGCGCAGCCGCTCGCCGAGCATCAGCCGGCAGGCGATCTTGGCGAGCGGCACCCCCGTGGCCTTCGACACGAACGGCACCGTGCGCGAGGCGCGGGGGTTGGCCTCGAGCACGTAGAGCTCGTCGTCGCCGGCGATCGCGAACTGGATGTTGATGAGACCAACGACACCGAGCCTGAGCGCAATCGCGCGCGTCGCCTCTTCCACCTGGCGCTCCATCTGCGGGCCGAGCGACAGCGCCGGAATCACGCACGCCGAGTCGCCTGAGTGCACGCCGGCTTCCTCGACGTGCTGCATGATCGCGCCGATCACCACCTCTTCGCCGTCGGCAAGGGCGTCGACGTCGACCTCGATCGCGTTTTCCAGAAAGCGGTCGAGGTAGATGCGGTTGCTGCTTCCAGCGGCGGCCGCACCGGAGCGCTCGAGGTAAGCGGCGAGATCGTCGCGCGAGTAGCAGATCTCCATCGCGCGACCGCCGAGGACGTAGGACGGACGCACGAGCAGCGGGAAACCGACGCGCTGGGCCGCAGCGAGCGCTTCGTCCGCCGACTCGGCGGTAGCCCACGGCGGACAACGCAGACCGAGCTCGTCGAGCAGCGCCGCGAAACTCGTCCGATCCTCGGCTAGATGTATCGATTCGACCGGTGTGCCGAGCAGCGGCACGCCAGCCTCGGCGAGGCCGCGCGCCAGCTTCAGCGGCGTCTGGCCGCCGAACTGCACGATCACTCCCTCCGGCTGCTCGAGCTCGACTACGGCGAGCACGTCCTCGAGCGTGAGCGGCTCGAAGTAGAGGCGGTCGGAAGTGTCGTAGTCGGTCGAGACGGTCTCGGGGTTGCAGTTGATCATCACCGCATCGCGCCCCGACTCGCGAACGGTCATCGCGGCGTGCACGCAGCAGTAGTCGAACTCGATGCCCTGGCCGATGCGGTTCGGTCCCGAGCCGAGGATCACCACCGCCGGTCGTTCGCCGCGGCGCACCTCGTGCCGCGGCTGCCCATCTGGCCCGGGCAGCTCGTAACCCGAGTAGTAGTAGGGAGTCTCGGCTTCGAACTCGGCCGCACAGGTGTCGACCGCCTTGTAGGTACGCACCAGCCCCGGTTCGATCCCGCCCGCGCGAACGACCGCGGCGATCTCCTCCAAGAACCAGGGGTGGATGTGCGTGCGGCGATGCAACTCGTCGAGGGCGACACCGCGGCGGATCGCCTCGGCGAGAAGCTCGTAGCGGTCGTGGCTCGGGAGCTCGAGGCGCTCGAGCAGCGCGTCGGTATCGGCCGGAGGTTGCGGTACGACGTCGAGCTCGCGGGAACGCAGCGCCTTGGCGAACGCCTGACGGAACGTACGCCCGATCGCCATCGCCTCGCCCACCGAGCGCATCGAGGTGCCGAGCTTGCCGTCCGAACCGGGGAACTTCTCGAAGGCGAACCGCGGCCACTTGACGACGACGTAGTCGAGCGTTGGTTCGAAACTCGCGGGCGTCTTGCGGGTGATGTCGTTGTCGATCTCGTCGAGCGTGTAACCCACGGCGAGCCGCGCGGCGATCTTGGCGATCGGGAAGCCCGTGGCCTTCGACGCCAGCGCCGACGAACGCGACACGCGCGGGTTCATCTCGATGACGACGACTTCCTCGGTTTCCTGGTTGACGGCGAACTGGATGTTCGAGCCGCCCGTCTCGACCCCGACCGCGCGGATACAGGTGATTGCCTGGTCGCGCAGCTTCTGGTAGAGCTGGTCGGACAGCGTCTGCTGCGGCGCGACGGTGACCGAATCGCCGGTGTGCACGCCCATCGGATCGATGTTCTCGATCGAGCAGACGATCACCACGTTGTCGGCGCAGTCGCGCATCACCTCGAGCTCGAACTCGCCCCAGCCGATCACCGACTCCTCGATCAGCACCTGTCCGATCGGGCTCGCCGCGATGCCCTCGGCGACGCGCTCACGGAACTCTTCGCGGCTGCGCGCGATCCCGCCGCCTTCTCCGCCCATCGTGAACCCGGGACGCACGATCGCCGGCAGGCCGACGTCGGCGAGCGCGCGTTCAGCTTCGGCGAGCGACGACACTGCGTGCGAGCGCGGAACTCTCAGGCCGGCATGTTCCATCGTCTGGCGGAACAGCTCGCGGTCCTCGGCGCGGCGGATCGCGTCGTAGTTGGCGCCGATCAGCTCGCAACCGAAGCGCTCGAGCGTGCCGTCCTCGGACAGGGCACGCGCGATGTTGAGCGCCGTGCCGCCGCCGAGCGTCGGTAGTACCGCATCGGGGCGCTCGCGCTCGATGATCTGCGCGACGGTGGGCGGATCGAGCGGCTCGATGTAGGTGCGGGTCGCGAACTCGGGGTCGGTCATGATCGTCGCCGGGTTGGAGTTGACGAGCACGACCTCGTACCCCTCCTCCAGCAACACCTTGCACGCCTGCACGCCCGAGTAGTCGAACTCTGCGGCCTGACCGATGACGATCGGGCCGGAACCGATCACGAGGATCCGCTTGATGTCGTCGCGCCGCGGCACTAGCGCCTCCCTTCGATCAGCTGCTCGACGAAGCGGTCGAACTGGCGGACGGCGTCGTGCGGCCCCGGACCCGCCTCAGGGTGGTACTGGACCGTCGCCGCCGGGACGTCGCGCAACACAAGTCCTTCCACGGTGCGGTCGTAGAGGTTGAGCTGGGCGAGCTCGGCGGTGCCGAAGTCGGTCTCCCAGCGCAGCGGCTCGTCGCCTTCGACGCGCTGCTCACCGCGCGGTCCGAGCACCGCAAAACCGTGGTTCTGCGCGGTGATGTCGATCTTGCCGGTCGCGAGATCCTTGACTGGGTGGTTGGCGCCGCGATGGCCGAAGGGCAGCTTGAAAGTTTCGAGCCCGACAGCGCGGCAAAGGAGCTGGTGGCCGAGACAGATCCCCCAAATCGGCACCTTGCCGACCAGCTCCCGAACCGTGGCGACGACCCTGTCGAGCGCTGCGGGGTCGCCCGGGCCGTTGGCCAAGAAAACCGCGTCGGGCGAGGCGGCGAGCAGCTCGCTCGCCGGCGTGTAGGCCGGGTAGAGGCGCAAGCGAACCCCCCGCTCGCGCAGGTTGCGCACGATCGACGCCTTGATGCCGGTGTCGATCGCCGCCACGAAAGCGCGCTCCTCGACTCCGTCGGCGGGAGGCAGATCGTGCGGCTGCGCGGGCGTCACCTCGCCGACCAGGTCGCGGCCTGCCATCGGCGGCTCGGCCGCTATCAGCTCGCGAGCGCGCTGCTCGGGCACGTCGGCGGGAAAGACACCGCCGCGCATCGCGCCCTTGTCGCGGATGTGGCGCACGAGCGCGCGCGTGTCGACACCCGACAGCGCCGGCACGCCGCAGTCGCAGAGCCAGCTCAACCAGCCGGCTTCGGCGGTCGGAGAGTCCTCGCAGTCCACCCCTTCGCGCATCACCACGGCGCGCGCGTGGATGCGATCGGACTCCATGTGCCTCTCTGCGACGCCGTAGTTACCTACGAGCGGGTAGGTGAAGACCACGATCTGCCCGCGGTAGGACGGATCGCTGACGGTCTCCTGGTAGCCGCTCATCGACGTGGTGAACACGACCTCGCCGACCGCGACGTCGTGGTGGGCCACCGAGAACCCCTCGAAGCGGCTGCCGTCTTCGAGGAACAGGTACGCGGGGCGCGCACCGAGCGGGCCGTGGTTGCGGCGTGCGGGCGCTGTCGATGCCTGCTCCGAAGGGGCCAAAAATCCTCCTACTTGATCAGCTCTTGGATCGCCTTGAACTGCGGGTGGTCGGCGCCGCGGATGAGCTCGAACAGCGCCGACTCGACGGTCTGCGGCACCGCTCCTGCGCGCTCGAGACGGCGGACGGCGACGTCGCGATCGTTCTCCTTGCGCGAAGCGATGGCGTCGACGACGAGGTGCACGGCCACGCCGCGCGCGAGCAGCTCGAGCACCGTCTGCGCGACGCAGACGTGCGCTTCGATGCCACAGACGATCGCCTGCGTGCGCCCGGAGAGATCGAACCCCTCTGCCGCCGACGCCGCGAAGCAGCGCTTCTCGATGCGCACATCGCTGTCAAGCAGCTCGGCTAGTTCCGCCACTGTGGGGCCGAGCCCGCGCGGGTACTGCTCGCTGACGATCACCGGCAGACCGACAATGTGCGCGCCGCGAACCAGTTTGCGCGCCGCGGCGGCGACCGCGTCGAAGTCGCCGACGGCCTTGGCGAACGCCTCCTGGACGTCGACAACGATCAGCGCCGCACGCTGTGGGTCGAGCAGCGCGCGCGCATGACGGTCGCCACCCCCGCTGGCCGCGCCGAGTTGGTTCGAGCCCTCGCTCACGCTGGTACCTCCCGCATCAGGATCGAGCGGTCGCGCCAGGCGACAGCGCCGGCGCTGGTGGTCAAAAGCACCTTGCCGCGCAGACGGCGGCCGAGGAAAGCGTTGTTGGCGGAGCGGCTCTCGAAGCCGTTCTCGCCTACCGTCCACTCGTTCTCGAGATCCACGAGGCAGAGGTTGGCAACGCTGCCGGGCTTTAGCGACGGCCGCTCGAAGCCGAGGACGCTGGCGCCCGCGGTGAGCTTCTCGACGAGCGTGGCGAGCGACAACTCGCCGGGTACGACGAGGTCGGTGTAAAGAGCGGCGAAGGCCGTTTCGAGACCGGTCGTACCCATCGGCGCCTCCTCGAACGGCGCTTCCTTCTCCTCCTGCGCGTGGGGAGCGTGATCGGTGGCGATGCAGTCGATCAGCCCCGAGCGCAGCGCCTCGCGCAGCGCTGCCCGGTCGCCGGCGCTGCGCAGCGGCGGGTTCATCTTGCGAGCGGTGTCGAGGCCAGCGACGTCTTCGTCGCAGAGAAGAAGGTGGTGCGGTGTCACTTCACAGGTGACGGCGATGCCGCGAGCGCGCGCCCACTCGACGATCGCCAGCGTCCGCGCCGACGACACATGCTGGAGGTGAATCCGCCCGTCTTCGAGCTCGGCCAAGAGCACGTCGCGCGCTGCCATCACGGCTTCGCTCGCCCACGGGATCCCGGCGACGCCCAGACGCACCGAGACCGTGCCTTCGTGCATCGCGCCCTCGCCCGAGAGATCGGGATCTTCCTCGTGCAGCACGAGCGGCAGGCCGTGCAAGCGCTGACACTGGAGCGCTTGCCGCATGACGCGCGGCGAGCGCACCGGCAAGCCGTCGTCGCTGAAACAGACGGCACCGGCGTCGGCAAGCAGGGTTGTGTCGGTCAGCTGGTCGCCGCGCTGACCGACCGTGACCGCTGCCGCGAAACCGACCTGGACGCGCGCCTCGCGATCGGCCCTGCGCCGCAAAGCACTCAACAGCTCGGGGCTGTCGACGACCGGGTCGGTGTTGGCCATCGCTACCACGCAGCAGAAACCGCCCGCGGCAGCCGCGCGGGTGCCCGATTCGATGTCCTCTTCGTCCTCGCGCCCTGGTGTGCGCAGGTGGACGTGGGGATCGACAAAGGCCGGCACCGCCACACGCCCGTTCCCGTCGACCACCTCGCCGCTGTCTGGCGCGGCACCGCTGCCCGGCTCGGCGAGCGACGCCACCACGCCGTCGCGAACCACGAGGTCGCACACCTGGTGGATGCCCGCGACCGGATCGAGCGCGCGTACACCGGCGATCCTCAGGTTCGCTGGGGCGCCCTCGCTGGTGGCGAGAGCGGGGTGCAAGGTTCGCGAACGCCCGCTCATGCCGGTTGCGGCGCCTCCTGCTCGCGGCCGGCGGAGAGGCGCGCACCGTCGCCGCCCGCGCCCGCCAGAAGCTCGTAGAGGACCGCCATCCGCACCGCGACCCCGGCCTCGACTTGATCGACGATCAGCGACTGTGGCGAGTCGCAGACTTCGCTCGCCAGCTCGACGCCGCGGTTGACCGGCCCGGGATGCATGACCACCTGCCCGGGGCGCAGGCGGCGCCCGTCGATCTGCCAGCGCTCGACGTACTCGCGCAGCGACGGCGCGACGATCCCAGCGATCCGCTCCCGCTGCACGCGCAGCGCATAGATGACATCGGCGCGTTCGATGCCGGCGAGGTCGTAGCGCACGCTGCAGCCGAGCTCGGCGATCGCTCTCGGCACGAGTGTCGGCGGCCCGCAGACGGTCACCTCGCAGCCCATCGTGCGCAGCGCGACGATGCCC
>BEIR01000080.1 GCA_002898855.1 bacterium HR41 | reverse complement strand
CGATCACGGTGACGCGATCGTCGCCCCACTCGATCCGGCGTACCGGCGAGCGGAGCACCGGTGGCGACGCCAGCTCGGCCGCGAGACGGTGCGGCAAGAGCTGCGAACCGCCGACGAAGCGGCGCTCCTGGGCACCGCCCTCGGTTTCCAGAAGGCGCTCGAAGCCGCCGGCGGAACGGACGTAGAAGAGCATGTGCAGAAAGGAGAGGTCCTCGGGCTCGCACGCCCAGACCGCCTCGACCGCCAGCGCCAGCAGCTTGCGGGCGGTGGCCGAACGCACGGAGCGCCGGATCCAGCTGGCAGCCGTTTCCGCATCGAGCCGGTGCGCGCGCGGAGCCTCCCAGGGCGCCTCGCAGGGCACGCGCCGAGCGAGGCGATCGATCCGCCAGAGCGCGGCCTGCACCTCGGCCAGCACGAGCGGGTTGAGGCGTGGGATCGTGCCGCGGTAGCGCGTGACCTTGTCGCCGTGCTCGAAAAGTCGCATGCCCTTGCGGTAAGTCGGGTATGTGTCGACTCCGAGTTCGGCCGCCAGCGCGAGCACGCGGTCCTGACCGGGCCCGACCCACTGCGCCCCGAGCTCGACGACGGTGTCGGGGGCGATCTCGCGACCCAGGATGCGGCCGCCCACGCGGTCGCGAGCCTCGAGCACGGCCGCTGCCAGACCGGCACGCTCGAGCTCACGCGCGCAGGCGAGCCCCGCAAGTCCCGCTCCGACGACGACTACGTCGGTCTCGAGCGCTGCGCTTGCCAATTCCGCTCCCCCCTTCCGCGCGCACATGCGCGCCGGCGCTTCGCTCCGGCGAGCGCTTCGCGCCGAGCTGCGTCAGGACGTCCCGTCACTCCAGGCCGAACGCTAGCCTGCGCCAGCGTATGTCCGCAGGCGCCGACGGCAGGAGGGCGCACGGCGGACGGTTGTCGCTGCGCACGCTCGTTGTCGCCAGCGTCTCGTCGGCGACGGCGGCTGTCGTCACCTCGCACGTGTGGCGGCCGGGTACACCCGTAGCGGCAGCCGCGACGCCGATCATCGTCGCGCTTGTCAGCGAGCTGCTCGAGCGTCCGCTCGCGCGGCTAGAGCCGCGCGTGCGCCGCCGCAGTGCGGGCGCTCGTACCGCAAGCGGACCGGCGATTCGCGTCTACCGAGCCGCTGCCGAACGGCGCCGCCGGCGCATTCTCCTCGCCGCGCTCGTAACGGGAATCGCGGGCTTCGTTGTCGGCGGCGCCCTACTCACCGCCGCCGAACTCGTGGCGGGGCGGTCGTTGGCCGACCACGGCCGTCGCACGACGATCTTCGGCGGGCCGGGCACCGACGAGCGCGAGCCAACGCGCACCACGACAGCGCCGACCACGACAGTCGGCGGCGCGAACTCGGCGCCGGCACCCCAAGGGTCGACGCCCGACGACGGAGAGGCGCAGACGCCGCGCACCACGCCGACCACGCCGCCCGCCGAGCAGCCGCCGGCCGGCGGGCCCACCGCGCCGACGCGCACCGCTCCCCAAGCGACGCCGCAGTCGCCGCCTTCCGACGGCTCCGCTGGCCAGTGACCCGACCGCCTGCCGCGCCCTGCGAGGCCCCGCTCGCGAGCATTCGGCGAGCGGCCGCCCAGCTCTCGCGCGGCGTGCGCGAACCCTCCCGCTCTGCGAGCATTGACGCGTGAGCTCGGACAGGGCCCGAAAAACGGCCGCTGGCACTCGGGTACACCCTGGCGACGAGCTTGGAAGCTGCGGGGAGCCGGAACGAGGCAACGGCCACGGTCACGGTCGCGGTCACGGCCATCCCCACGCACACGGTCACCACCACTGGCACGAAGCGGCACGAAGCGGGTCGCGGCGACGGCTCGCTGGCGCCCTAGCGCTACTGGTCGCCTTCCTCGTCGCCGAGGTGGTCGCCGCCGTCGTCTCGGGTTCGCTGGCGCTGCTGTCCGACGCCGCGCACATGCTCACCGACGCCGGCGCCCTCGCGCTCGCGCTCGTCGCGGCACGGCTCGCCGCGCGCCCGCCGGCGGGCGGCTACACGTACGGGTTGCGGCGAGCGGAGGTGATCTCCGCCCAGGCGAACGGTCTCACGCTGATTGTCTTCGGCCTGTTGATCCTGTACGAGGCGGCGCGCCGTCTCGTCACGCCGCCGACGATCGACGGGCCGATCGTTGTCGCCACCGCCCTCGCCGGGATCGCCGTGAACCTGGCGTGCGTGCGGATCCTCGCCGGTGCCGAGCGCCGCAGCTTGAACGTCGAGGGCGCTTTCCAGCACGTCCTCACCGACCTGTTCGCGTTCATCGCGACCGCCGTCGCCGGGGCGATCGTGTGGGCGGGCGGCTCGCCGCGCGCCGACGGCGTCGCCGCGGCGCTGGTCGCGCTCTTGATGCTGCGCTCGGGCTGGGCGCTAGTGCGCGAAGCGACCCACGTGCTGCTCGAGGGCGCGCCACGGGGAGTCGACCCCAGCCGGTTGGTGGCCGAGCTCGCCGCCGACCCCGAGGTCGTCGACGTTCACGATCTCCACGTTTGGGAGGTGACGTCGGGGTTCCCGGCCCTTTCGGCGCACGTGATCGTCCGCCCCGGTTCCGACTGCCACGCCGCCCGGCGCCGCCTCGCCGAGGTGGCACGCTCCCGTTTCGGGATCGAGCACACCACGTTCCAGGTCGAGCACGCGATCGCCCCGGGACGCAACCTGTCGCTCGCTCCCGGCGGCGAGCCGCGAAACGGCGACCACGCCAAGCGCCCGAACGCGCGGTGAGCGACCCTGCCAGGCTGACGGTCGACGGTCGCGAGCTGCGCGTCGCGCGACCCGAGAAGGTGCTGTTCCCGGCAGCGGGCATCACGAAGCTGGATCTCGCCCGCTACTACCTGCGCGTCGCGCCGCTGATGCTCCCGCACCTGCGTGGGCGCCCCGTCAGCATGGAGCGCTACCCCGACGGGATCGAGCAAGAGGGTTTCGTACAGAAGGAGGTGCCGGCGCACTTTCCCGGCTGGATCGACCGCGTCACCGCGCCCCGCAAGGCAGGCGGCGAGACGACCTACGCCGTCGTCGAGCGCGCCGCGACGCTCGTGTACCTAGCCGACCAGGCGTGCATCACACCGCACGTGTGGACGTCACGCACCCCCCGCCTCGCCAATCCTGACCGGTTGATCTTCGATCTCGATCCCCCACCCGCTGCCCCGGTCGCCCGGGTACGCGCCGCCGCTCGCACCGTCGCCCGCGCGCTAGTGCGCGTCGGGTTGGCGCCACACGTGCTCGCCACCGGCAAGCGTGGCTTTCACGTCGTCGCCGCCATCGAACCCGACAGCGATTTCGACACCGTGCGCGCACTCGCCCACGACCTGGCCGAACGGTTGGCTCGCCGCCACCCCGACGATTTCACCGTCGCGCAGCGGCGGGCGTCGCGCGGCGAGCGTGTCTACATCGACGTCGCGCGCAACGGGTACGCCCAGACGGCGGTGCCGCCGTATGCGGTTCGAGCGACGCCGCGCGCCACCGTCGCCGTTCCGCTGCGGCCGAGCGAGCTCGGACAGCGGCGCATGCGTCCCGACCGGTTCGATATCGGCAACGTCTGGCGCCGGCTTGCGCGGGTGGGCGATGTCTGGGCGCAGATCGAAGCGCGCCCGGCGACACTCGACGACGTGCGACGGCGGCTAGCTCGGGCCGGCTAGCGCTGCGCTGTCAGGTGTCGTGGACGCCGTGCGTGCGCAGCTCGACGCGCGGGCCGGTGGCGTACAGCTCGAGGCCGCGCTCGAGCAGTTCGGCAGCAAGCTCGCCAGTCACCGGAGAATCGTCGCCGTAGCTGGGGTCGCCGGGTTCGGCGACGTGGATCTCGTCGACCGTGCGCGCCGCCTCCTCTTCGAGCTCGCGGGTCGTGGCAGGGAAGGCGGCCGTCAGCCGCCGCGCGCCGAGCGCCCGGACGGCCGCCGCGGCCTCGGCGAAGCGGGCCGGCTCGCAGGTGCCGTCGTCGACGAGCAGCACTTCGCGCCCGGCGAGCTCGATCCGTGGCGGCTCGCCGCGCCAGGCGCGGGCGTCGCCGGGCACGCCGTCCAAGCGCGCGTCGAGGGCGCGCGCGACCTCGAACGCCACGGGCAACGCCTGACGGGTGACCGCGAGCACGACCACGTCGCCGTCGAGGCCGTCCAGGACAACGGCGAGCCGACGCCCGGCTTCGAAACGGTCGGCGAACTTCGCCTTTGCCATCGAGGCTCCCCCTCCCTGCTCGCGTTGGGGTAGTTCACCCTTTCACGACGCCGATCGGCACGAGCCGCGCGACGCGGCGCGCGATCCCGGCGCGTTCGACTACCTCTACGACCCTATCGACCTCCTTGTAGGCGAAGGGCGCTTCCTCGGCGAGACCGCGCGCCGAGGCGGCGCGCACGGCGATGCCGCGTTCGCCGAGCTGGCGCGCGAGCTCGCGACCGTGGATCTGCCGGCGGGCGCGGGTGCGGCTGAGCCGGCGGCCGGCGCCGTGGCAGGTGGTTCCGAAGGTGCGCTCAACCGCGCCCGGCGCCCCGACCAGCACCCAGCTCGCGGTTCCCATGCTGCCGGGGATGAACACCGGCTGGCCACAACTGCGGTAGCGGCTCGGAATCTCGCTCGAACCGGCAGGAAAGGCGCGGGTCGCGCCCTTGCGGTGCACGAGCAGCCGCTGGCCGCGGTAGCGCTCGAACTTGGCGACGTTGTGCGCCACGTCGTAGATCGTGGTCGTGCCTTCGGCCACCCCGGCACCGAGCACGCGTCGCAGCGCCGATCGCACGCGGTGCGCGATCGCGTGCCGGTTCGCCCAGGCGAAGTTCGCGGCGGCGGCCATCGCGGCCAGGTAGGCGCGGCCCTCGCGCGAGGATATCGGCGCGCACGCCAGCTGGCGGTCAGGAAGGCGGATGCCGTAGCGGGCGATGACGCTGTCCATCGTGCGCACGTAGTCGCTGCACACCTGGTGTCCCAAGCCGCGCGATCCCGAGTGGATCAAGACCGTCAGTTGGCCTTCGGCGAGCCCGAGCTCGCGCGCCGCGTCGGGCGCGACGATGCGCTCCACGCTCTGCAGCTCGACGAAGTGGTTGCCCGAGCCGATCGTCCCCAGCTGTCCGGCCCCACGCTGGCGGGCACGGGGCGAAACCGCGGCGGGGTCGGCGCCGTCGAGCCGACCGTTCGACTCGCAGCACTCGACGTCGGCGTCGACGCCGACGCCGCGCGCGAGGAGAGCGCGCGGCCCTTCGCGCAGCACGCGATCGAGCTGCGCAGCGTCCAGGTCGATCCCGCCGCCCGAGCCCGTGCCGACTGGCACCGTCCGAAAGAGCTCGTCCATCAGCCGTTCCTTGGTTGGCGCGTCGAGCTCGTCGGCGGCGAGCGGCAACGCGAGCAGCCGCACGCCGCAGTTGATGTCGTAGCCGACACCGCCGGGCGACACCACTCCGTCGTCGACGTCCATCGCCGCGACGCCACCGACGGGAAAGCCGTAGCCCTGGTGGATGTCGGGCATGGCGATCGCCGCCTCGACGATGCCGGGCAGCGTCGCGACGTTGCGAAGCTGTTCGAGCGACTCGTCGCCGCGGATCTCGGCAAGCAGCTCGCCGTCGGCGATCACGCGTGCGGGGACGCGCATGCCGCGGCGCGCGTCGCGCGGTATCTCCCAGGTCGTCGGATCGATCCGGCGCAGGCTCGGCTCGGAGGCGCCCATTGCAGACAAGACGTCTAGCAGCGGCTCACGCTGGCAGGGCGCAGCCGACCGTCCGACCGCACGCTTCAGACGTCGAGCACCACGCGCGCTCGCCAGCCCGCGTCGGTGCGCGCCAGCTCGAGCTGGTGGTAGGTGACCGCTTTCACCAGCGCCGACGGCGTGTCGAAGCGACCGCGCACCCGCGCCCACAGTCGCGTGCCCTCGATCTCCAACCGTTCTATCGTGCAGGGGACGAACCCTGTGCTGTCGGCGAGGTAGAGGAGCTCCGCCATCCACTCGGCGAGCAGCGCCGGCAGGTCGCGGGCGCGCACCTCGACCTCGCGGGTGATCGACGGGAGCTCGGCGCCGCTCGCCGCGCTCGCGTTGCCGGCGAGGAGCTCGGCGAGCGCGGCGAGCGCGAGCTCGAAGACGCGTTCGAGCGTCGGAGCGGTGATCTCGAGGGCGACCTCGCCTGTGTGCTCGACGAAGCGGTAGCCGGAAGCGGCTGTAACGCCACCCTCACCGCCGCTCGCGGCGCCATCGGCGCCACCTCCGCAGCCTCCTTCTTCGTCGGCACCCCTAACCGCGTCGTCCAGTTCGACGCCCACGGTGCGCGCGCGTGCTGACGCTTCGGCGAGCAGCGCACGAACGGTGTCGTCGTCGACTTGACGGAAGTCCTGGTACCAGACGCCGACGGCG
>BEIR01000079.1 GCA_002898855.1 bacterium HR41 | reverse complement strand
GCGAGATCGCGCGCGACTTCGGGGCGCGCGTGATCGACTTCCCCTGGAACGGCTCCTTCGCCGACGCGCGCAACGTGTCGGTGGAGGCCGCGACAGGCGACTGGATCCTCTTTCTCGACGCCGACGAGGTGCTCGTCGAGGACGACGTGCCGAAACTGCGCGCACTCGCCGGGCGCGTGTGGCGCGAGGCTTTCCACCTCGTCGAGACGAGCTACACCGGCGAGCTCGAGCACGGCACCGCCGTCACCCATGCGGCGCTCAGGATGTTCCGCAACCGCCCCACGTACCGTTTTCGCGGGCGGCTGCACGAGCAGTTCGCGTGGGCGCTGCCGAGCGGCTTGCCGGAACGGATCGAGCAGACCGACGTACGGGTCGAGCACTTCGGGTACCTCGGCGTCGTGCGCGACACACGCGACAAGGCGCGCCGCAATATCGAGCTGTTGCAGCGCCAAGCCGAGGAGCGAGAGCCCGACTCCTTCTTCGAGTTCAACCTCGGCTCCGAGTACCTGGCTGTGGGTGACCTCACCGCCGCGGTGCGCCACCTCGAACGTTCGCGCGAACTGCTCGAACGCGACGGTGGCGCGCGCGTGCTGCAGTTCACGCCGACCCTGTACACCCGTTTGGCGCTGGCCCACCGCCAGCTACGCCACTTCGACCGTGCAGTTGCCGTGATCGAGGAAGGTCTCGCGCTGTTTCCGGACTTCACCGACCTGGTGTTCGAGCGGGGTTGGGTGGAGCAGGAACGCGGTCGGCTCGACGAAGCGCAGTGGGCGTTCGAGCGCTGCCTCGAGATGGGCGAAGCGCCGGCGCGCTACACGAGCATTCGCGGCTGCGGCACTCACCTGGCGCGTATGGGCCTGGCCGAGGTGTTCGCTCGCCGCGGGGACTTCGTGCGCGCCGAGCGCGAGGCGCTGAGAGCGATCGCGGGTGGTGTCGCCCACCCGTCCGCGGTGCTTTTCGCCGCGACGATGATCACACGCAACGGCGGCGGTCCCGAGCGCGTGGCACGCGAGGTCGAAGCGCGGGTGAAGACGACACCGAGCGTCCTCTTCTTGACCGGTGTCGCGTTGTACGAGGCCGGCCACGTAGAAGCCGCGGAGGAGCGGTTCCGCCGTGTCGTCGAGCTCCAGCCCAGGAACGGGCGCGCGCGCGTTGCTCTGGGGGAGGCACTCCTCAGCCTCAAGCGTTGGCAGGAAGCGGCCGCGGTGGCCGAGGCAGTTGCCGATGATGATCCCCACTCGCCCGCCGCTCGCCGTTGCGAGCTGTTCGCGCGGCTCGTCGCGCGCGACAGCCGCATCGATGACCGTCTCGCCAGCGCGCGCTCGCTGCTGCCGGCGCACGAGCACGCGGCTTTCGAGGGCTGGGCGGCGCTCGCCGCCGGTCGCGAACCCGGTCTTTTGGCGGCCGAGTCAGCGGAGCTCGTCACCCGCTGTCTCGATGCGCTCGCGCGGGTGCGCGAGATCGACGAGTTCGCGCTGCTCGTGCAGCTCCTCGAGCGCTGCGTGATCGACGCTCGCGCTCGCCACGAGATCCTCGCCGGCATATATCTGCGTCACGGTTTTCTGGACTCGGCTGCCGAAGAGTGGATCACGGCGTGCGAGCGCTTCGGGCCCGACGCCGAGGCGCTTCTCGGTCTCGCCCAGGTCGCCTACGCCAAAGGTCTGCGGGAAGACGCGCTGGTCTTCGCCGAGGAGGCCCGCCAACGAGCGCCGACCGACCCGCGCTGCGTGCGCATGCACGAGCGGCTGCTTGCTGCCGATTCGGCGTCCAGCTCGCACGCGACGACCTAAAGACGCGCGCGCATCTGCCGATTAGCGGGGCACGGCCGACCGCCAGGGAGGGTCGTACCCAGCGAGCACGGATGCCATGGGAGCGATCGAGAGAACAACGGCAGCGGTGACGCAGGCGAGCTACTACCCCCCGACCACGGTGCGCGAACCAGCCAAGGACGGCGACAAGGTGACGGGAACAGGCGCGACAGAGGGCCCGCCGGGCGCGCCTGGTGCTCTTGCGCCGGCGCACGTCACGCCCCTGCCCCGCGAAGTCGAAAAGGAGGTAGCGGTTGCGGCCAATCGCTTCGACGAGCTGCGAGCGCTCGGGCGCGAGCTGCACTTCCTGATCGACGAAAAGACAGGCCGGGTCGTCGTGGAGGTGCGGGATCTGGAAGGCAGGTTGGTGCGTCGCGTCCCACCGAGCACGGCGCTCGGGATCGCGACGGCGCCAGATCTCGGGATCGGATCGCCAGGAGTTCGGTGAGATAGATGGCTACACCGCTTTTCAGCTTCAGCGGCCTAGCGAGCGGGCTCGACACCAACTCGATCATCCAGCAGCTGCTGGCGATCGAGCGCCAGCCGCGCACGCGACTCGAACTGCAGCAGGCCCGCCTCGACGCTCGCAAACAGGCGCTTTCTGCGATCGACGCGCGCGCCGACCAGCTCCGCGACGCCGTCGCCGCGCTGCGCTCGAGCGCCACCTGGGCGCCTGTGCAGCAGATTTCGACGAGCCAGAACACGATCGTCCAGGCGACACTCGACGGTGCCGCCGGTCCCGGCGGCTACCAGATCGAAGTGCTGCAGCTTGCGCGCGCCGAACAGCGCACCTACGACTACACCGCACCGGCGAGCGACGACACGCTCACGATCGGCTCGTGGAGCACGACGGTCACCGCCGGCACGACGATCGAAGATCTGGCAGCGCAGATAAACGCCGACGAGAACGCCCCTGTCTATGCGGTGGTCGTGCAGGGCAGGCTGGTGCTCTCGAGCCGCCAGACCGGCACGAGCGGCGCGTTCACAGCGAACGCCAGCTTCCTGAGCGAAGACACCGGGGCGGCGCGGCTTGCGCAAGACGCCCAGTTCAAGGTCGACGGTGTGCTCTACACGCGCTCGTCGAATCGTGTCAGCGACGTCATCGCCGGGGTGACCCTCGACCTGCGCGCAGCGAGCCCCGGCACCACAGTCACCGTCAACGTGACTCCACCCGGTGTCGATCGCGCGGCCGTAAAAGCCAAGGTCAAGGCGTTCGTCGAGGCCTACAACTCGCTACTCGATCTCGTCCGCGACGACCTCGCCGAAACCCCGGTCAAGAACCCCACGACCACGACCGACGCGCGCAAGGGTGCACTGTACGCCGACAGCTCTCTGCGCGACCTTGTCGGACAGCTGCGACAACTCGTTTCGGACCCTGTCGCGGGACTCGCTGCCGACCGCGACGAGCTCGCCGAGATCGGTATATCCACAGGCGCCACCACCGGCTCCGGAACGATCAACCCGAACGCCGTCGCAGGTCGGCTGACGTTCGACGAGGCCAAGTTCGACGCCGCTCTCGATGCCGATCCCCTCGGCGTGCAGAAGCTGGTCGGTGCAGTGGCCGGCAGCGACGGTTTCGCGCAGCGGCTCGACACGACGCTCGCTGCATGGGCCGGACCGGGCGGCGTGTTCGACCAACGCCAAACCTCGATCAGCAGCGAGATCTCGACCATCCAAGACCGCATGGCCGCGATCGACCGCCGCCTCGAGCTGCGCGAGCAGCAGCTGCGCGCACAGTTCACGGCGATGGAGGAAGCCCTGCAAGCGGTGCAAGCGCAGGGCTCGTGGCTGCAGGCGCAGCTCGCCGGCATGCTCGGCTCGTCGTAGCGACCAGTACGACCGCGCTCCAGCACAGGTCGCTCGGTGCGGCGGAGCGGAACGCTGCTGACAGAGCTTGCGGCATCGCGCGCGAGCTAAAACACACGCCGACCGCGCCGATCACCGGGTCGAAGACGCCCTACGCGAGTGCCCGCTCCTACCGCGAGCAGGAAGTTCTGACTGCACCTCCCGAGCGGCTCGTGGTGCTTCTGTTCGAAGGGGCGGTTCGCTTTCTCGAGCGCGCGCGCCTGGCGCTCGAATCGCGCGATACGGCCGCCTTTCACCACAACCTCAACCGCGCCGACGCGATCCTCGACGAACTGCTCGCGACACTCGACCTGAGCCAAGGCGAAATCGCCTCGCGCTTGCAAGGCATCTACGTCTTCTGCAAGCGCCAACTCGCCGACGCCCGTTTGGCGCGCGACAGCGCCGCGGTGGCGCGCGTCGCGCGGTGGCTGCGCGAGCTCGGCGAAGCCTTCGACGCGGCGAGCCGTACGTTGCGAAGCGAGACGGGTGCACACGCGCCCGGCGGCGCTGTGCGCGCATGAGCGCCGCGAGCGACGAAGGACGCTCGCTCGCTGAACTCTGGCGCCAGGTCTACGACGCCGCGCTCGCTGGCGACGCGGTCCGCGTGCTCGAACAGATCCGGGCGATCGAACGGCTTGCGACCACAGGCGGCGATGGCGCCGGTCCGCCGCGGCTGAGCGCCGAAGAGCTCTCGGCGGCTCTTGCTTTCCAGAAGGCCGCGCTCCTCGCTCTCTCGCGCGCGCGCGAAACGATCGGTGTCGAGCTAGCTGGGCACGAGCGGCGACGCAGGCTGCGATCCGCCTACCGGCCGGTTCCTAGGGCAGGCAGCGGCCGCATCGAGGCGAGCGCCTGATCTCAAGCGCAGGCAGTAGCGGACGAATACCGGGGCGTCCGTCCTCGAGGTCCGTCCAGGATGCAGCTCTTCGATCTCACGCAAAGCGCGCTCGAGCTCGCACTCCGCGGTGCGGCACAGCGCCAGGAGCTGCTCGCGTCGAACCTCGCCAACATCAACACGCCGGGCTACCAGCGGCGCGACATTGACTTCCACGCCGCGCTCCGGGGAGCGCTCGCAACCGGCGACGTCCAGCACGTGGCGTTCACGCCACAGGTCGACGTCTCCGCCGGGCCGGTGCGGGCCGACGGTAGCACCGTCGATCCCGATCGCGAGGCGGCGGAAATCGCCAAGAACGGGCTCGAGTACGAGGCGCTGGCGCGCGTCCTGCGCGCGCGTATCGCGATTCTGGAGTCGGCGATGGGGCTTGTGCGGTGAGCGTCGCCGCTGCCATCGGACAGAGCGGAAGGAGGGGGAGAGAGTGAGCCTGTTCGCAGCGATCGACATCGCCGGCAGTGGCCTCACCGCCGAACGTGTGCGGATGGACGTCGCGGCCGACAACCTTGCGAACGCGCAGAGCACCCGTTCGGCCGCGGGCGGCCCCTACCGCCGCAAGCTGGTGCTCTTGCGCTCCGCCGAGCCGGGCGGCTTCGCCGCCGTCCTCGGGCGCCGGATGGCCGGAGCGGCCGGTGTCGAGGTGGCGGGCATCGTTGAGGACACGACGCCGGGACCAGTGGTCTACGACCCGGGGCATCCCGACGCCGACCGGCGCGGCTATGTGCGCATGCCCAACGTCAACCCGGTTAGCGAGCTCGTCGACCTGATCACCGCTTCGCGCGCCTACGAGGCCAACGTTACTTCGATGCAGACGGCGAAGCAGATGTTCAGCCGCACCCTCGAGATCCTGCGATGACGCCAGCCGATCCCGTCAGCGCCAACGAGTGGTCGATCCCGTCGGTTGGCGGGCTGGGCCGCGAGGCGGCGATCGACGCCCCCGCCGGAACCCAAGCAAGCGACTTCGGCGACCTGCTCGGCCGTGCGCTGTCGGCGCTCGACCAGACGCAACAGAACGCCAGCGACGCCGCCCGGGCTCTGGCCACCGGCGAGGCCGACGATCCGACCGCGGTTGTGCTCGCCGTCGAGCGCGCGCAGCTGGCGATGCAGCTCGCGAACCAGATCCGCACGAAGGCGGTCGAGGCGTACCAAGAGGTCTTCCGCACCCAGGTCTGAGCGATGCCAGATCCTCTCCAACTGCTCCGCAACACGGACCTTCGCGGCCGCATCGGCTTGATCGCTTCGATCGGTGCGGTCCTGGCGGTCGCGATCCTGCTCTACTCGCTCGCTACACGCACCAGCTACACGACGATGCTCACCGGTCTCGATCCCGCCGAGACCGGCAAGCTCACAGCCGCCCTCGACCAGCGCGGAATCGCCTACAAGCTCGAGAACAACGGCACCGCTCTCGCCGTCGACTCGGGAAAGACGGCGGAGGCACGTGTCGCGCTTGCCGAGGCCGGTTTGCCGGGCCGCTCGCAACCCGGGTTCGAGCTGCTCGACAAGCAGAAGCTCGGGGCTAGCGACTTCCAGCAGCGTGTCGCCTACCAGCGGGCGCTCGAGGGAGAGATCGCGCGCGCGCTCGAGCAGATCGACGGTGTCGGCACCGCCCAGGTGCAGCTCACCCTGCCTCAGGACCGGCTGTTCGTCGAAGATCGCCAGAAGCCGACGGCGGCGGTCGTGCTCGGTGGCTCGGGGACGATCGACCCAAACGCCGTGCGCGGAATGGCGCGACTGGTAGCCGCGAGCGTCGAGGGTTTGAGCCCCAACGACGTCACGATCACCGACTCGAGCGGCCAGCTGCTGTGGCCGCAGTCCGACGGCAGCGCTGGCGACG
>BEIR01000078.1 GCA_002898855.1 bacterium HR41 | reverse complement strand
AACAGCAAGCAGCTTCGCCGCAGCGACCGCCTGGTGCCCGCCACGCCGCTAGCAGCCGAGCGCCCGCGCGATCACGAGCTGCTGGACCTCGTCGGTTCCTTCGCCGATCGTCAAGATCTTCGCGTCGCGGTAGTAGCGGCAGACGGGGTACTCCTCGATGTAGCCGTAGCCGCCGTGGATCTGCACCGCCTCTTCGCAGGCACGGACGGCCACGCGCCCGCTTTTCAGCTTCGCCTGGGCGGCGGCGAGCGTGAACGGCTTGCCATGGTCTTTCAGGACCGCCGCCTTGTAGGTGAGGAGCCGGGCGGCTTCGATCTCGGCCGAGATGTCGGCGAGCTTCATCTGGATCGCCTGGAACTTGGAGATCGGTTTACCGAACGCCTGGCGCTCGCGTGCGTAGGCGAGCGCCTCGTCGAACGCCCCCTGGGCGAGACCTACCGCCAGGGCCGACACCGAGATGCGACCGCCGTCGAGCGTCGCTAGGAACTGACGGAAGCCCGCGCCACGCTCGCCGAGCAGGTGGTCTTCGGGCACGCGCGCGCCGTCGAAGGCGAGCGGTCGCGTGTCGGAGGCGTTCCAGCCCATCTTGCGGTAGGGCGGACCGATCGTGTAGCCGGGCGTCCCGTTTGGGACGACGATGTTCGAGATCTCGTCTGGCCCGGTGCGCGCGGTGATCGTGACGAGCGCGCTGATCTCGGTGCCGGCGTTGGTTATGAACTGCTTGGCGCCGTCGATCACCCACTCGCCGTTCTCGAGCCGCGCCGTGGTGCGCGTGTTGCCGGCGTCCGAGCCGGCCTCCGGTTCGGTCAGACCGAAGGCGGCAAGCCTCCGGCCCGAGCAGAGGTCAGGAAGCCAGCGCTCCTTCTGCGCGGGCGTTCCGTAGGCGTAGATCGGGTAGGTACCAAGGCTCGTGTGCGCAGCGACCGTGATCGCCAGCGACGCGTCGACGCGCGCCAGCTCCTCGATCACGAGCGCGTACGAGAGCGTGTCGGCTCCCCCGCCGCCCCACTCCTGTGGATAGGGGACGCCCATCAGCCCGAGGTCGGCCAGCTTGGCAACGAGCTCGTAGGGAAAGCGTTTTTGTTCGTCGAGCTCGGGCGCTAGCGGACGCGCTTCCTGCTCGGCGAACTCGCGCGCGAGCGCGCGGATCGCCCGTTGCTCGTCCGTGAGCTCGAAGTGCACGCGCGGATCGTAGCCCGCGCTACAGGCAGCGGACGACGAGCCGCACCCGTCCCGGTGCTGACGCGGTCACAGCCGCGCTGCGCGGGGAACGCAAAAGCGGCACGATCTCGCCGCCCGCTGGGCCTTCGGCGAACGCGGCGAGCGCCGTCGAACGGGACGGGCATCGCGTAACGACGGTGTCGGGGCGCCGCAACGTGCGCTCGATCGCAACGTCCCGGGTGCGGAGTGCGACGCTGCTAGTACGCCCGCCACGCTCGACTCGGAAACGCGCCGGCAGGCAGCGCGCCCAGCCGGCCACCCTCGCGCCTGCGCCCGGCTCGGTCGGCTCGGGCGCGAAGACGACGCTCGCCTGCGAGCGGCTTCCACGCACCGCGACGACGCGCACGCCTCGTGGCGGCAACTCGTAGCCGGCGGCGGTGACGACGAAGCCAGATGGGCACGTCGCTGTCGCCGTCGCCGGCAGCTCGGACAGCGCGAAGGGCTCGTAGCGCTCGGCGGCTTGGAGCTCGACGCGCGCCCCGGGCGGCAGGCGCAGGCGCAGACAGCGCAGCGCGAGCACTGCGCGACCGCCCTGCACCGCTGTCGGGCTGAGGTCGAAGCGCCAGAGGTTGTGGCCCGCCGGACGGGTCGCGAGCAGTCGAACCTGCCGCAAGCGCACGGCGTACCCCGACGCGGCGAGCGTGTTGCGCGGACAACCGAGAGTTATCGCGCGGCGCGCGCCGACCGCGAACGTGCGCGTGCGCGCCGTGACCTCGATGCGCACCGGGCTCGACCTCGTCCGTGCCGTCTCTACGGGCGCGCCACTCGCGAGCGCTCGTGCCGCCAGTGTCGCTCCCGCACAGGCGATCCCTGTGCCGACTGCGAAGGCGACCAGGGCGGCTCGTCCGGCGAGCTTCACGTCAGTCGCGCTGGGAACGCCACAGCTACCACCGTCTTCGCTCGAACTGCGTGCCCTTCGGGCACGGCGCGGGGTGGGGGACATCACAAGTCAAGCTACCGCCAGCGACAGCGTTACGGAAGGCGTAGCGGCGACTTCGGGCGCGACCGCGGGGAACGGCGCCGCCGTGAACTCCAGGCGCGACCGCCAGGCCCGACCTCAGGCCGTGACCTCCGCGCGCGACCGCCGGCCGGTGCCGCCCGGCGTGACCAACGGTCGGTGCCGCCGGGGGTCCACCCGCCGCGCGAGACGCGCGCTACCGCTGTGTGCCTGCGCACCGCTCGCAGCCACGCCCAGCGGCCGCGGCTGTCGTGTAGGTTGCGCACGTGCCGCCCGCAGACCTGCAAGCGCGTCTCGCCAAGCCGTTTGTGCGTTCGCTCGGGCACCTGCCGCGCCCGGCGCTTGCGAAGCTCGCCGGGCCGCCGCCGCCGGCCGCGCCCGACCTCGAGCCCGAGGCGCAGCTCCTCGCGCGCTTTTCCGAGCGCAGCCCGCTGCCGCGCATTGAGGCCCTTCCGGTAGCGGCCGCACGGTCGCTGTTCGACACGCAGGTCGACTCGGTGGCGCGGCGCGAGCACCTTCCCGTCACGACTCTCGAGCACACGCTGCCAGCGGGCGACGTGCGCCTGCGCGCGCGCCTCTACGTCCCGCAGCAGGCACCGTCGACGGGTCCGCTGCTCGTCTACTTCCACGGCGGTGGGTTCGTGCTCGGGTCGATCGCCACGCACGACGCTCCGCTGCGTCTGTTGGCGCACGCCAGCGGCGTTCGCATCCTCTCCGTCGACTATCGGCTCGCTCCCGAGCACCGTTTCCCGGCGGCCGTCGAGGATGCGGTCGCTGCGTTCGAGCACGTCGCTGCGCAGCCGCAGCTCTTCTCCGCCGAGCCAGGGCGCATCGCCGTCGGCGGCGACTCGGCCGGCGGGACGCTCGCCGCGGTCGTCTGCCAGGAGCTCCGCCGCCGCGGCAGCCCGCTGCCTTGCTTCCAGCTTCTGATCTACCCCGCGACCGAGCTGTTCGACCAGTTCCCTTCGCGGCGCGCGTTCGCCCGTGGCTTCATCCTCACCGAGGAGGAGATGAACTGGTTCGCCGATCACTACGTCCCGGATCGCGAGCTGCGCCGCGATCCCCGCGTCTCGCCCTTGCGCGAGCCGGACCTCGCCGGTCTGCCGCCGGCGCATGTCGCGACCGCGGCCGCCGATCCCCTCCGCGACGAGGGAGAGGAGTACGCGCGGCGGCTGCGCGCCGCTGGCGTTTCCGTGTCGGCCTACCGTCACCCGCACCTGCACGGCTTCTTGAACATGACGGCGCTGCCCGCGGCACGCACAGGCACCATCCAGATCGCGGGCGTGCTGTGCCACGCACTGAGCGCTGTTCCACGCGAGCCGTGAAGTCACTCGCTCGCGCTGGCGAGACCGAGAACCGCTAGCCGGCGCTCGAGCGCCTTCCCCGACACGTCGAACAGCGCGCAGAGTTCGGCGAACAGGGTGGGCGACTCGCTCGTTCGCAGGCGGTGGTAGTGGTGGCGCAGAAGCTCGGCCGGCATCAGCAAGGCGGCCGCGAACGCGTTCGCCTCGTGTTCGCGCTGCGGGTGAAGCTCGCCGCCGCCCTCACCCCCAGGGTCAGGGTGCGCGGGCTCGCCGGTAGCCGAGGCAACAGGGTTGCCGGAAGCGGGGGCGCAACCGCCCGTGAACGGGGGCGCTACGTTTCCGTGCGGGTCGGGCGCCAGCTCGGCGAGCGCTTCGCTGCGGCAGAACACCGGCAAGTGGCGTTCGCGGTGGAGCTCCCAGTGGCCGATCTCGTGGCCGATCGTGAAGCGCCGTCGGGCCGGCCACTGGAGCGCTTCGTCTCGCGCTACCCAAATCTCGCCGCGATCGGGCAACAGTAGTCCCGATATCCGCTGTCCGCGCAGCTCGGCGGGAAGGCCGGGTGCCGCCGAGGGGTCGGCGACGTCGCGCACTCGCAGGCACAGAACCGAGTCGGCGATGTCCTCCACCGGCACCGGCAGCCGCACGCCGTCCCAGACGAACCCCGGAACCGAGTCGAGCAACGCTTGCGCGGCGCGCTCGGCGCGCTCGAAGAGGAAGTGCTGGTCAGCGCTGCGGCTGGTGCTCATCGCTGCGAACGACCGCGGCCACCGCCCCGGCGGGACGCTTTGCTCGAACGTGCAGTCGCAGCGCGGGGCGCTGCGCAGGACCTCGTCGATGCGACAGCGCAAGCGCTCGTCTCGGGCGACGAGCGCCGCGAGCTTGCGCACCACGTCGTCGTCGCCATTGAAGGGGCCGAGGCGTATGAAGAGCTCGGCGAAGTCCACGAACTCGCGTCCCGCGACATCGGTTACGCCCGGTGGGTCGTTCGAGAAGCGACGGTTCTGACAGCGCGCCCGCGGTCGCGCCCGCGTGACTGCGCTGTCTGGGCTCGGAGGCAGGGTCGCAGCGCTGGGTGCTCACCGTTCGCGGGGCGGATCGCCGAGAAAGAGGCGATCGATCTCGTCGAACTGCTCGCCGTCTTGCTGCCGACCACCCGGATGTCGCTGCTCGCGCGGTTCGGTCTCGCCGTCGACGGCGCGGGCGAACACCACCCCAGGTTCGCTCGGCGGCGACGCGGGCGCCAGCGAGCGTGCCGCCGCGCGCAGATCGGCGGCGGTCGTCCCCAGCACCCGGGCCAACGCGTCGAGCACGGTGTCGGAAACGCGCTGGGCGTCGAGCACGCCTTGTTCCATCCGGTGGTAGTAGTCGGCCACTTTCTGCTCGCGGCCTGCAGCGCCGAGGCGCGCCGCCAGCTCGTTCGCGACGTCGCGTCGCAGCTTGCGGGCACGCTCGCGCAGCGCCGGTAGCACCAGCGGCCACAGCCCCGATCGCCCGCGCAAAGAGCGTGCGGCGCGCTCCACCACGCGCTCGACGAGTGGATCGGGATTCGGCGGCGGCGTGCGCGGCGCTTCGGCGAGATAGACATCGATCAGCGCGAGCACCGCCTCCCGTTCGGGTGCCGCCAGCCCCGCACAGAACTCGTGCGGGTTGGGATCCTCGCCGGCATGGAAGGCGGCGACGAAGGCGCGGACGCGCTCGAGCACCACGTCGACCTGCGAGCTGTCCGATCGCGCCGTCACTCGCCCTCGGTTCGTCCGCGAAGACTCTGCTTTAACCGTCTGCGAAAGCGCGAACAGATCTGGTAGATGTTGTCCACAGTCATTCCCGGTATTCGAGCGGCCACGCTGGCAGGGTCGTCGCCGCGGAGCTCGACCGCCACGACGACCGTACGGTGACGCGCGTTGAGCGCCCGCAGCTCAGCGAGGACCGCCTCCCGCACGTGGATGCGATCGGCGAAGCGACCGTCTTCGCCGCACAGGGTTGCTGCGAGAGCGTCGAGCGGCGTGTCCTGAAGCTGCGTCGCCTGGCGGCGGTAGTGCTGTCGGAAAAAGTCGTCGATCCGCCGGTCGAGCACGCGGTGTAGCCAGGCGCGAAACGATCCCGGCCGGCCTGCGTCGATCTTGCCCGCGAGCACGCTGGACGTAGCGTCGCTCAGCGTTTCCTGGGCAATGTCCTCGGCGTGACAGGCGAGGTCGCCGGCAAGCCGCAGTTGCGCGCGCTTCTTGAGGTGCGGGACGTAGCCGCCGAGCAAGGCGCCCAGGGCGCGCTTTGCCCGCTCCACGTCCCCGGCTGCCTGCGCCTCGCGCACGACCTCGACCAGCTCCTCGTCGCTCAGCCGCGCGAGGTCGGGGGATCCGGTCAGCGAGCGCGCGACCGTCGCAGCTGGATCGTCACCGTCGCGCTCGTCGAACACGGCAGCGATTTTCCCGCATCCGACGGTCGGAGGCGAGGGCGGGGCCGGAAAACGCCCCGCTTTGGCCGCCCTGCCGCCTCAGCGCGGCTTGCCCGAGCCCAGTCGTAGAGCGAACGCGTCGGACACGGCAGGTCGGCGGCGCAGGATTCCGAACTGCTCGGCGAACCGTGCCCAGCCGGCGAGCGCCGCGCGCGGTACGCGCAAGTCGTCGGCGAACACCGGCAGCACCGCCTGGAGCTGGGCCGCGACGAGGGCGCGCTCGCCGCCACCCGCGCTTACGATCAGGTCGACAGCGCGTTGCGGCCGGCGCCGGACGCTGTCGATTCCTGCGGCGATCGCTGCCAAAGTGCGTTCGATCGCAGCGCGCCGGCGAGCGAGCTGGGTGCGCGTGGTGACGAGCACGACTTCCGGGAAGCGCGGCGCGCCGAAGCGGTCGAGCCGGAACTCGCGCACGCGCGCGCCGCGCAAGCGCAACGCCACGCCCTCGGCGTTCCAGAACACCGGTGCGGCGTCGATCCGTCCGGCGAGGAGGCTGC
>BEIR01000077.1 GCA_002898855.1 bacterium HR41 | reverse complement strand
CATCGGGCCGTGGATCGGTCCCTGCTGCTACCGCGTCGGCGGCGAGGTCGCGGCGCGCTTCGCCTGCTACGACGGCGCTGTGCGCGGCGACCGCCTCGACCTTGCTGTGGTGTGCGAACAGCAGTTGCGTGCCGCCGGCGTGCGCGAAGTGCGGCGCCTCGGTGGTTGCACAGCGTGCGAGCGCGAGCGCTTCTTCTCCTACCGACGTGACGGCGCGGCCACCGGCAGACAGGGTGTGCTCGTCGTCAAACAGCGGGTGCGGGACGGTGGCTGAGCGCCGCTACGACGTCGATCCGCGCCGCGTCGCCGCACGCCTCGAGCGCGTGCGCGAGCGGATCGCCGAGCTCGGTCGCGACCCGGGTGAGGTCGAGATTCTCGTCGCGACCAAGTACGTCGCCTGCGAGCAGATGCCGCTGCTGGCCGAAGCGGGAGTGCGCCTGGTCGGCGAGAACCGTGCCCAGGACCTCGTCGCCAAACAGGAGGCGCACGGCGAGCTCTTCGAGTGGGATTTCATCGGCGTGCTGCAGAGCCGCAAGGTGCGCACGGTCGCCCCGCGGGTGCGCCTCATCCACTCGCTGGCGAGCGAGTCCGTGCTACGCGAGCTCGAGCGCTACCCGGCACGTGCTGTGCTGGTGCAGGTCAACGTCGCGGGCGAGGAGGGCAAAGCGGGGATTGCGCCCCAACGTCTCGGTGAGTTCCTAGCCCGCTGTCCGGTGCCGGTCGCGGGGCTGATGACGATGCCGCCGCTCGCCGACACCCCCGAGCGCAACCGCCGCTGGTTCCGTGCCCTGCGCGAACTAGCCGAACGCCACGGCCTGCGCACGCTCTCGATGGGTACGAGCCAGGATTGGGAAGTGGCGGTCGAGGAGGGCGCCACGATCATCCGTTTGGGCAGCTCCCTGCTCGTCTGACCGCTCCCGCTTGGGCTCGCGCGGACGGCCGAGTAACGGGCGGTGCGCGAACGGGAGTTGCGGCTAGCGACCCCGCGACAGCAAGCCGTGGCGCTCGGCGAACGCCAGCACGGCGCGCGCGAGCTGCGCGCCCTGCCAGGCGAGCGGCGATCGCCCCTCATCTTCGACGAGGAACTCGGCCGCAGGGATCGCGGCAGCGAGCTCGCGAGCGTCCGCCAGCGGGTGGAGCGGGTCGGCGTCGTCGCGCGAGCCGACGACGAGCACTGGCAGCTCGAGGCGCGCCAGGTCGCCGGCGGCGAAGGGCAGCGGGGAGCGCGACACCACCCGCAGCGCGTCGGCGACGGCGCGCGGCTGACGGTGGCGGGCGAAACGCTGGCGCACAGCGGCGTGTGCCACCGCTCGCCAGCGCGGGGCGAGCGCGGCGGGCAGCGCCAGACTGGCGGCTCGGTCGAGGTCGCCCACTTCGAGCGCGGCGGCGAGCTCATCGACTGGGATCGGCTCGTCTCGGCGCGACAGCGCCGGGGGTGTGACGAGCACTAGACCTGCTGCCTCGACCTGGCTGCGGAGCGCGGCTGCGAGGGCCGTAGCTGCGCCCATCGAAACGCCAACCAGAAGCGGCGGGGTTCTCGCGACCGTGGCGACGACGGCCTCGAGGTCGTCTACAAGCTCGTCGTAGCTGTAGGCGTCGCGTCGCGGAGCGGGGTCGGAGTCGCCGTGACCACGCGCGTCGTACGTGACGAGACGTGTGCCGCTGCGCGCAAGCAGCAGCGAGCCGTGGAAGACGTTGCGGCGTGTCGCCGTAAGCCCGTGCAGGCCCACCACCGGCAGCCCCTCACCGAACGCCTCGCCACGAAGAACGAGCTCACCAAGCGCCGTGCGGCGCGCAACCACCACTGCTCGAGCGCTGCTCGCGGTCGTCGGGTCTGCGCTACTTTTAGGTTCGTTCACAGCGGACGAGCAGCTTTGCAGGATTTCCGCTCGTACGCACGAAACGGACGGGGACATGTCGCTCCGAGACACTTGGCACCGCGCGCTGATCTTCTTCGGGCTCGCCGAGGAAGAGGACCCGCGCTACGAAGCTGCCGCTGAGCCCGAGCCCGAGGACGTGCTCGAGGAGCGGTACCGCGAACGGCCCAACGTACGTCGCCTCAGCAGGCGGCGGCCGCGCGACGACTTCGACGACATCTTTGCCGACGAACCGCCGACGCGCTCCCGGCCGCTGCGCGCCGTCGCGAGCAATGGCCGCGGCGGCCCCGAGCTGCAAGTGCACCTGGTGATGCCGAAAAGCTTCAACGACGCGCAAGAGATCGCCGACCAGTTCAAGAACGAGATCCCGGTGATCATCAACCTGCAGCAGACCGACACCGACCTCTCGAAGCGGCTGATCGACTTCGCGTCAGGCCTCACGTACGCCCTCGACGGAGGGATGCAGCGGATCGCCGACAAGGTGTTCCTGCTCACTCCGCGCAACGTCGAGGTGTCGGCGGAGGAGCGCGCGCGCTTGATCGAGAAGGGGTTCTTCAACCAGTCCTAGCTCGGGCAGGCGCGTCTGCTGCGCTCGGCGTCGGTCGTGGGTCGCGATCCACTGCGACGGGTCGGTGCCGGACGTGCGGTTAGGCTTCGCAACCGATGAAGCTGGGCTTCGTGGGAGCGGGCAACATGGCCACGGCGCTGGCCGTGGGCATCGGCGAGCCGGTGCTCGTCCACGACCCCGACCGCGCTCGCGCGCTCGCGCTCGCCGAGCGCGTCGGTGGCGCGACGTGTAGCTCCAACCGTGAGCTCGCCGAACGTGCCGATCTTGTTGTGCTGTGTTGCAAGCCCGCACAGCTGCAGACCGTCGCGGGGGAGATCCGCGGACACGTCGCCGCCGTCGCGTCCGTGCTCGCGCTCACGCCGCTTGCGGCGCTCGCCGCCGAGTTCGGCGACGAGGTTCCGCTCTACCGCTTGATGCCGAACCTGCCGGTCGCTGTCGGACGCGGCGTGATCGGCTACGTGCCCGGACCCAACGCGGCCGATGGTCCCGAGCGCGAGCTGCGTGCGCTGCTGGGGCGCGCAGGAGAGGTTGTCGAGGTGGCGGAGCGCGATCTCGATGCCTTGATGGCCCTGGCCAGTTGCGGGCCGGCTTTCGTGGCCCGTTTCCTGGCCGAGCTCGCTGCGGCGGGCGCACGCCTCGGTCTCGATCCCGAACTTGCGGGCAGGCTCGCGCAGCTGACCGCGGGCGGGACGCTCGCCTACCTCGACGCGGAACGGATCGAACCGGCGGAACTCGAGCGGCGAGTAGCTACCCCCGGAGGTGCGACCGAGCGCGGGCTGCGGCAGCTCGACGAGCTCGGTTTCGGGCGGGCAGTCGCACGGGCGCTCGCCGCCGCGGAAGGAAAGGTGGCGCCGTCGTGAGCGTCATCGCCGCGATCTCGCGCGCTGACGTTGCGCGCTACCTCGAAACGCTGCTCTACCTGTACGTGCTGTTGATCTTCGTCCGTGTGTTGTTGTCGTGGCTTCCGCGTCTGCCGTTCAACCCCGTGTTGCGTGCGTTCGTGCAGTTCGTCCACGACGTCACCGAGCCGTACCTCGGACTCTTTCGTCGGGTCTTGCCGCCGCTCCAGCTAGGGCCGGCTGGCCTCGACCTCAGCCCGCTGGTGGCGACGATCGTGCTGATGGTGGTGGGCGGCTTGGTCGTCGGCGTCGTCCGCGGCTAGTGGTGGCGCGGGCGCGCTCGGGAGCGACCGAGCGGATCGCCGCTGCGCTCGCGCTCTCGGGGGTCGTGGTGGTGCTCGACCAAGCGAGCAAGCAGGCGGTCGTGTCGCTGCTCGGCGATGGCGCGCGTGTCGCGCTCGTACCCGGGCTCGACCTTGCGCTCACCTACAACACTGGGGTCGCGTTCGGCGCCCTGCGCGATTTCGGCGACACGATCGGGTGGCTCGTCGCGGTGACACTGGTGCTCCTTGTTGCCCACTTTGTCCGTAACGCCGACGTTCCGTGGCTGTGGCTTCCGGTGGGAGCGATCGTCGGCGGGGCGCTCGGCAACCTCGCCGACCGCGCTCGGATCGGGGCCGTGATCGACTTCATCGACCCTGTGGCATGGCCGGCGTTCAACCTCGCGGATACCGCGATCGTGCTCGGTGTGGCGGGGTTCGTAGTCGTAAGCGAGCGCGCTCCTCGCTCCCTGCCCAAACGCGGGGCGTGAGTGCCCGAACGAGAATGCCAGAGCGGTCGCTCGTCTGCCCTCCAGAGCTTGCCGGCGAACGGCTCGACCGGGCCCTGGTCGCGCTGGGCGTGGCGCGCAGCCGCAGCGAAGCGCAGCGCCTGATCGACGCGGGCTGCGTGCGCGTCGCCGGGCGTCCGGCCGACCGGGCGCGACGCCTAGTGGGTGGCGACGTGGTCAGGGTCGCGGCGCCCGAGAGCCAGCCGGTGCGCGACGAAGCCGAGCTGCCGCCGGTGCGCGTGGTCTATGCGGACACACACCTGCTCGTGGTCGACAAGCCAGCGGGTGTGGCCGTGCACGGGGCGCCGGGCGTAAAGCCACCGACGCTCGATCGCTTCTTGCGCGAACGGGGTGCCGCCGGCGGCGACCCGCAACGGCCGGGGATCGTGCACCGCCTCGATCGCGACACCTCGGGGCTGCTCGTCGTCGCGCGCAGCGACGAGGCTTACGAGGAGCTCGTACGGGCGTTGCGCGCCCGCCGCATCGAGCGCGTCTACCTGGCGCTGGTCGCCGGCGACCCGGCGGCTAGCGAAGGGCTGATCGAGGCGCCGCTCGGCCGCGACCGGCGCCGCCGCACCCGCCGCACGGTCGCAGGCGCGGGCGCACGCCCGGCGCTCACACGCTTCCGTGTGCGCGAACGGCACGCGCGCACCGCCTTGCTCGAGGTGGCGCTCGTCACCGGCCGCACCCATCAGATACGCGCGCACCTCGAAGCGATCGGTCACCCGGTCGTCGGCGACCCGGTATACGGCGGGCGCACGCTCGGTGTGCGGCTCGGTCTCGAGCGCCAGTTTCTGCACGCCGCGCGCCTGCGCTTCGACCATCCCGCGAGCGGCGCGACACTCGAGTTCGAGTCGCAGCTACCCGCCGACCCCGCCGATGCGTTGGCGCGTGCGCGCGAGCTGTCGTAGCGAGTGTGCTAGCCGCGCAGTAGCTGCAGCACCGAAGAGTTCGATTGGTTAGCCTGGGCGAGCATCGCCGTGCCCGCCTGCTGGAGCACCTGGAGCTTGGTGAGCTCGACCGCCTCCGCCGCCATATCGAGGTCACGGATGCGCGACTCAGCCGCCACCAGGTTCTCGTGGTAGACAGCGATGCTGTTCAGCAGGTGCTCGAGTCGGTTCTGCACGGCCCCGAGCTGTGCTTGCTGCGCGCTGACGACGTCGAGCGCTTGGTCGATCTCGCTGAGATCTTGCGTGTTCGCGATGTTCAGCGAGAACGCAGCGGTGCCGAGCGCCCCCACGAGGTCCAGCGTCGACACTGTGATCACTTCGCCGTCGTTCGCTCCCACCTGGAACGTGACCACGCCCGTTGCCGCGAGAAGCGTGATGCCGTTGAACTGCGAGCTTTGGGCGATCCGCTGGATCTCGGCGTAGAGCTGGTCGACCTCGGACTGGATCGACAGGCGGTTGCTCGCCGACAGCGTTCCGTTGCGGTACTGCACGGCCAGCTCGCGGACACGCTGGAGCATCGCGTGCACTTCGCTGAGGGCGCCTTCCGCGGTCTGCACCATCGACACGGCGTCCTGGGCGTTGCGCTGAGCCTGGGCGAGACCGCGGATCTGTGCGCGCATCCGCTCGCTGATCGCGAGCCCGGCCGCGTCGTCGGCGGCCTTGTTGATACGGTAGCCCGACGAGAGGCGCTCCATCGACTTGCGCAGCCGCTCGGACGTGCCGCTCAGTTGCCGGTGCGCGGTGAGCGCCTCGACGTTGTTCTGGATCCTCAGTGACATGGCATTGTCTCTCCTTGACCTATTGCGGTTGTTTGCTTGTCGCTTGCGCTCTCAACCGGGCGAGCCGGTCGAGAGCCTCGCTCGGTACGTCGCCATCGGCGGCTCGCGCCGCCTCCTCGTTGGCACGCTTGACCTCGAGCCAGATCTCCTCGCGGTAGATCGGGACCGAGCGCGGCGCGTCGATCGACAGCCGCACGGTCGAGCCGCTGACCTCGGTCACCTCGACGACGATGTCCTCGCCGATGACGATTCGTTGCCCCGGCCGTCGCGTTATTGAAAGCATCGGAATCCGGCTCCTCTCGGGCGTTTCAAGCCGCTTGGTGGGTGCGTTCCTCGAACAGCGGCGCGCGCAGCCGAGCGCTCGCGGACTCGTTGATCACCTGCCAGCCGCGCCCGCCTCCGATCACGATCGGCGCGAGCAGGTTGGCCTTGAAATCCTCGAGCTTCGGACCGGCCTGTACGACCACGTAGACGTCGAGGTCGCTGCGGTCGATACCCAGCCGCTCGAGCTCGGGGTCGCCGACAACGAGCTCGAAGTCGGGGAAAAACAGCCAGGGGTTCGTGACAGGCAGGGCGAGATCCGGTTCGTCGAGCGATTGCAGCCACAGGAACACGGGGTTCTCGCTGCGAGCGATGAGCGTGAACCGGCGGCTGTCGAAACCG
>BEIR01000076.1 GCA_002898855.1 bacterium HR41 | reverse complement strand
CCCCCGCGTGCGGATAGCCGAAAGTCCAGGTGAACTGCTGGGCGGTCACGACGACCGGCAACGCATCCGGCTCCTTCGCCTCGATATCGGAGAGCACCACGAGTGCGTAGGCGGCGAGCGCCGAGACGATCACGAAGGGAATCGCGACCCACAGCAGCTCGAGCTGGGTGTTGCCGTGGAGCGGTGCGCCGTCGCCCTCGTGTCCCGGCCGAGCGCGGAACTTGACGACCGAATAGATCGCGATCGTCATTACCAGCACGAAGATCGGGATCGAGCAGAGGATGACGACGTCGTAGAGCGTGTCGATCTTGTCGGCCGTCGTGCTGGCCGCCGGGGGGAACCAGTCGATCGCCAGCGCCAGCGCCGTGATCACAGCGGCGGCGACGACGCCGATAGCGAACATCTGCAGAATCGGGTGCCTACGCACCTGCCTCCTCCCTCCGGAGCACGCGTTGAGTCTATGCGCTCCGACGGCGTTTGGGGAAGGGCCGGTGCGCCGGTGTTCTAAGGCGGGCCGGCCGTGGGGGCCGTGGGGTTAGGTCGGCTCGCTGCGGAGATTCGGCCGGCCGGCTGCGCTGCGGGCGGGGACCGATGGTCGGAGGTGGGGACGAAGGGCGGTCGGAGGTGCGGGCAACGGGCGCATGACGCGGTAGGATCGGCAAGCAACGATTCGCACTAGTGCGACCCGTCGCCGCGGAGGAGCGCAAGACGCGGCAACAGCGCGCAGAGGAGGAGTGAGCGTGAGAGTGAGCGAAGCGATGACGAGCGTGGTTGCGACCGTCGGTCCCGGCCACACGCTGCGCGAGGCTGCGCGTTTGATGGCCGAGCGTCGCGTCGGGGCTGCGGTGGTCGTCGATCCCGACCAGCCGGGCTACGGAATCTTCACCGAGCGCGATCTCTTGCTCTCGATCGGTCGTGGGGAGGATCCCGATCGCGAGATCGTCGCCGACCACCTCTCGTCCGACCTGACGTTCGCCGCTGCCGACTGGTCGCTCGAGCGTGCCGCCGAAGCGATGATCGCCGGCGGCTTCCGGCATCTCGTCGTAGTGGACGGCGGCGAGCTTGCCGGCATCATCTCGATGCGCGACATCGTGCGCGCGTGGGTGACCGACGGTGCCGCCTGCGAGTTGCCGGGATGGCGGCGCGAATCGGTGAACGCCAGCTAGCGGATCGAAGGCCCTGACAGAGTCCGCCGCCGCAGGGACGGGACCGCGTCGTTGCTGAGCAGCGCCGCCGCGCCGTCCTCTCGCGGCGGCAGCGGCGCTCGCGCGCTCTCAGTGATGGTCGTGCTCGAGCGGCAGTTCCGCCATCTCGCGACGGACCTTGCCGATCCAGATCGCGGTGGCGATCGCAGTCACGACCGCGCCGATGGCCGAGACGATGACAGAGAAGACGAGACCGACGAGGATCAGGGCGATGCCAGCCGCCGTCACCACCGGGAGGTACGACGGCTCGGGCATGTGAACAAGCTCGCCCCGCGGTGGCGCGGGGTCCAACACCTTGCGCGGTTGCCGTTTCGCGGCCATCAGTAGGTGAGCCCCGCGATCCACGAAGCGGCGAAGATCAACAGCGCGATCGCCAACGCGATCAGCGCGCTGCGCATGTTCTTCTGCGCCAGACGACGATCCACGAGGCGGTTTATTAGCAAAAGCGCGGCCACGGCGCCGTGCCGTCGATCGTGAGTCCGAAGTCGGGTCGCACGGGGAGCGCACCTGTCGGCAGCGCGGCGTCGGCTGGGAAGAGCGCCAACACCATGCCGCCGAAGCCGCCTCCGACGAGCCGGGCGCCGAGCGCCCCGTGCGCTTTCGCGAGCGCGCGGGTGTGCTCCACCGCCGGCGTCGAGACGTTGAAGAGGTCGCGCAGGCTGCGGTGCGAGGCGTCGAGAAGACGCCCGAGGCGGCCGACGTCGCCACGGCGGAGCGCGTCGACGGCCAGGCGAACGCGCTCGCATTCGGCGACGACATGCGCGGCCCGCTGGCGCCAGCGGTTCGGCAGGCGCAGGCAGCTGTCGAGCGGCGCCTTCGCGAGCGGCGCGACGCCGAGCATGCGCGCCGCTTCCGCGCACTCGGCGACACGCTCCGCGTAGGGCGAGCTGCCGAGCGCTCTGCGCTCGCCGCTGTCGAGCAAGGCGAGGCGCGCGTCCTCGAGCGCGATGCCCACGCGCAGATAGCGATCGGCGGCGAAGTCGCAGAGCACGCCGGCGCCCGGCGCACCACCGAGGATCGCGACCTGGTCAAGGAGGCCGCCCCCGGCGCCGCCGGCTGCGCGCTCCGCGCGCGCGGCCGCGCGTGCCACCGCAAGCGGGTCGCCGGGCAATTGTCCCCCGAGGACGCAGACCGCGACGATCAGTCCTAAGCAGAGTGCGGCCGACGACGAGAGCCCGGCTCCGATCGGCAGGTCGCCGGCGATCTCGACCGTGCCTGCCGCCCGTACGACGCCGAGCTCGCGGGCGGCCTCGCAGCAGGCGGCCGCCGTTCGCTGCAAAGACAGCGGTCGCTCGTCGCTCGCGCCCTCGCTGTCGACACCGAGCGCGGTGAGGGAGACGCACTCGCCGGTCGTCCTCGAGGTGATCCTGAGCGTACGGAGCTGGTGCTGGCGAACGCTCAGCCACAGAGCCCGGTCGGTCGCGAACGGCAAGGCGAGACCACCGCTGTGGTCGGTGTGCTCGCCGATCAGGTTGACGCGGCCGGGTACGCGGATCGTGGTCGGCCTCTCGTCGCTCGTAGTTAGTGCGATCGCGCGCATACGGTCGCGGCCGTCGATACTACGGTCGGCGCTCGGCTTGCCGCTGGCGCCGAGCACGACGAGCCTCTCCGACCAAGTGCCCACAGAACCGCTACACGACGAAGAACCTCGCTCCCGCGGCCGCGTGCACCCGCCGGGCCGCGGCGCCGACCGAGGCGAGGAGCTGGTCGTCGGCGTCGACGTCGGTGGCACCAAGGTGGCGGCGGCGGCGTACCGGGCGGCCGACCTCACCGGTGGCGCGCAGCGCGGACGCGAGCGCGAGCCACCGCAGGCGCTCGCGAGCGCGCGCGAGCCGACGCCGCACGACAGCGCTGCTCTGCTTGACCTCGTCGCTTCGCTGGTCGAAGGTCTCGAAGCGGACACGGCGGGCTCGGCGTGCCGAGTGGGCGTGGGTTTCCCGAGTGGGATCGATCAGAAGACCGGGCGTGCTCCGGGTGCCATCAACTTGGTCGTCGGCGACATCCCGCTCCGGGCCGAGCTCGAGCGGCGGCTGGCGGGGCGCGCCGTGGCGATCGACAACGACGGCAACGCGGCCGCCCTCGCTGAAGCGTGGCTGCGCTCGTGCAGCGAGCTCGTGATGCTCACGCTCGGTACGGGTGTCGGTGGTGGGGTGATCAGCGGCGGGCGGCTGCTGCGCGGCGCCGATGGTCTCGGCGCCGAACTCGGGCACTTCCCCATCCGTGCCGACGGACCGCCGTGCCCCGGCTCCTGCCCCGCCCGCGGCTGTGTCGAGGCGCTCTGTTCCGGTCAGGCGCTCGAGCGCGATGCTCGCGAGCTCGCAACGACACGGCCGACCAGCCTGCTGGGCCGTGTCCTCGCGACTGGCGGCAAACTCAGCGCGCGTGACGTCACTGCCGCCGCGGCGCGCGGCGATCCCGACGCCCGCTGGCTGATCGACCGCTTCGCCCGCGACCTCGGGATCGCCCTCGCCGGCTACGCCAACGTCTTCCAGCCGCGAGTGATCGCCATCGGCGGCGGGCTCGGCTCGGCCGCCGACCTCTTCCTGCCCACCGCGCTGGCCGAGGCCGAGCGCTCGGCGCTCGCTCACATCTGGCCACGCGTGCGCGTAGTCGGGGCGCGCGCGGGCGAGGCGGCAGGAGTGCTCGGCGCCGCGCTCGTCGCTGTCTCGCCGAATGTTGCGGGGTAGACACAAGGTCGCGTGCAGAGCAGGTCGCGTGCAGAGACGGCGGCCGGACGCGCTAACAATGCAAGGCGAAGACAGCAAGCGAGCGCCCACCACACCGACCCCTCCGACACCACGGGAGAACGCGTGAGCGACGACGAGCGGGCAGAGCCGCAGGCGAACATCGACGAGCTCTGCATAAACACCATTCGCACGCTGGCGATCGACGCGGTCGAAACGGCGAACTCGGGACATCCGGGCACGCCGATGGCGCTAGCGCCGCTCGCCTACACGCTCTACACGCGTGTGCTGCGCCACAGCCCGCGACACCCCGACTGGTTCGACCGCGACCGCCTGGTGCTCTCCGCGGGCCACGCGTCGATGCTGCTCTACGCGATCCTCTACTTGACTGGCTACGACCTAGGCCTCGACGACATCCGGCGGTTCCGCCAGCTCGGCTCGCGCACCCCCGGTCACCCCGAGTACGGGCGCACGCCCGGCGTCGAGGTCACCACCGGCCCGCTAGGCCAGGGCATCGGTAACGCCGTCGGACTGGCGCTCGCCGAGCGCTGGCTGGCGGATCGCCTCAACCGCCCCGGGTACCCGATAGTCGACCACTACACGTTCGCGATCTGCTCCGACGGCGATATCCAGGAGGGCGTTTCGAACGAGGCGTGCGCGATCGCCGGCCACCTCGGTCTCGGTCGGCTGATCGCGTTCTACGACCGAAACCACATCTCGATCGACGGGCCGACCGAGCTCGCGATGTCGGAAGACACCGCCGCGCGCTACGAGGCGCTCGGCTGGCACGTCCAAGATCTAGGAGAGGACGTAACCCCGGCGCGGATCTGCGCCGCGGTCGAAGCCGCCAAGGCCGAAGAGCGGCGGCCGTCGCTGGTGATCCTGCGTACGCACATCGCCGAGGGAGCCCCCAACAAGCGCGACACCGCGGCGGCCCACGGGGCACCGCTCGGCGCCGACGAGGTCCGGCTCACCAAAGAGAACCTCGGCTGGCCGGTCGATCGGTCGTTCTGGGTGCCCGACGAGGCGCTCGCCCACTGCCGCCGCGCCGTCGAGCGCGGGCGCGAGCTGGTCAGCGAGTGGGAGGAGCGCTGCCGGAGCTACGCCCGCGCCTACCCGAAGGAGCACGAACTGCTCGAACAGGTCCGGGCACGTCGGCTGCCGGCGGACTGGGACAGCGGCGAGCTGCCGCGCTTCGAACGCGACGACGGCCCAGTAGCGACGCGCAAAGCGGCGCACCGTGCGCTGCAGTGGGCAGCGGCGCGCGTTCCCCAGCTCGTCGGCGGGTCGGCCGATCTCGCCTCCTCGACGCTCGCGAAGATCGACGATGCGCAGAGCATCGGGCGGGGCAACTACAGCGGTCGCAACATCCACTTCGGTGTGCGCGAGCACGCCATGGGCACGATCGTCAACGGCCTCGTCCTGCACGGGCTGCGCGCCTTCGGCGCCACCTTCCTCGTTTTCAGCGACTACATGAAGCCGCCGATCCGACTCGCCGCGTTGATGGGTATCCCGTCGACGTTCGTGTTCTCGCACGACTCGATCGGGGTCGGCGAGGACGGACCGACCCACCAACCGGTCGAACACCTGCCGCACCTGCGTGCGATCCCCAACCTCTACGTGGTGCGTCCCGCCGGTGCGAACGAGACCGTGCGCGCGTGGCGGTTCGCGCTGCGCACCAGCGACCGCCCCGTCGTGCTCGTGCTGACACGCCAGGCCGTTCCGGTCGACGATCCCGATCGCGTCCCCGACGATGCGATCGAGCGCGGCGCCTGGGTGGTGCGCGACAGCACCGGCGAACCCGACGCGATAGTGGTGGCGACAGGATCCGAGGTGGCGACGGCCCTCGACGCTGCCCAGCTTCTTCAGGCGGACGGTATAGACGCGCGCGTGATCTCGATGCCGTGCGTCGAGCGTTTTCTCGAGCAGGACGAGCGCTGGCGCGAGGATCTATTGCCATCGTCGTGCCGAGCTCGCGTCGCCGTCGAGGCTGCCGCTCCCCTAGGGTGGGAGCGGATCGTGGGAAGCGAGGGCGCTGTCGTCGGCATCGACCGCTTCGGCGAGTCCGGCCCTGGGCGGGAGGTGCTCGCCCACTTCGGCTTCACGCCCGAGCGCGTGGCGGACACGGTGCGGGAGGTCGTCGCGAGGGTTACGAGCGAGCAGTCGACCCCGAGGTGAGGTAACGGTGGAGAGAAGCGCAGTCGAGAGCCATCCCGCTACCGGTGCGAACTCGCGGCTAGCGGCGCTCGTTCGCGCCGGCACCGCCGTGTGGGTTGACGACCTCGACCGGGCGATGCTGCGCGGCGGCGAGCTCGACCGTCTCGTCGAGCTGAATTGCGTGAGCGGCGTCACCACCAACCCGGCGATCTTCGAACGCGCCCTGGCGGCCGGGAGAGACTACGACGACGAGCTCGCCGAGCTCGCGTGCCGCGGACAGGACGCCGACGCGCTCGTCGAAGCGCTGACCGTCAGCGACGTGCGCGCGGCCTGCGACCGCTTGGCGCCCATCTTCGCGGCCAGCGTCGATAGCGCCGAGACGGCGCTCGCCGGGCCCGACGGCTTCGTGTCGATCGAGGTCTCGCCCCACCTCGCGCGCGACGGCGAGGCGACGCTGAGTGCCGCTCGTCGGCTGTGGCAGCTC
>BEIR01000075.1 GCA_002898855.1 bacterium HR41 | reverse complement strand
TTCCAGCTGACGGACCGATCCCCGCCGATCGGTGTCGAACGTTGCGAGGAGTGTGGACTTCGACCGCTGAGGGGTGAAATCCCCGGGCTCGAGCGCTTAGCAAGGTGGCGCTGCGTTGTCGCGGTAGCGGCACCGGCGGCGTCAAAGATGGCACCACTCGGCTCGAGAGCCGCCGGCGACAGCCACCACGGAAATGGCGCAGAATGCGGTATTAGTCCGCGTCTTCCTTCTGGTGGCAGCCGTCGGCACGGTTAACCTCGGGGGGCGGCGTCGAACATTCAGTTTCCCGAACGCGCAAGTCCGCAGCCAGGAGGCATCGCAGCGATGGCAGCCACCAACATCAACCGGGTCGTTATCACCGGCAATCTCACCCGCGACCCCGAACTTCGCTCCACACCCAACGGCACTTCGGTCTGCAAGCTAAGGATCGCTTGCAACACGCGCCGCCGCGATCCCGGCACGGGTAATTGGGTGGACAAGCCGAACTACTTTGACGTCACGGTGTGGGGCGCACAAGGCGAGAACTGCGCCCAGTACCTGCAAAAGGGACGGGCGGTGGCGATCGACGGGCGCCTCGAGTGGCGAGAGTGGGTCGATCAGAACGGCAACAAGCGCCAGGCAATCGATATCATCGCTGACTCGGTTCAGTTCCTGGGCTCGCGCGACGGCGCCGACAGCGTCTCGCGCTTCGAGCCGCAGGACGGCATTCCCGCTGACACGTCCGATTTCGAGGACGCGCCGGTCGGGGTGGGCAACGCCACCGACGACATCCCCTTCTGAGCACCTGACAACCCTTCAGACAGCGAGTTCCGAACGCAACCTGACCAGCCAGCGTGGCCAAGAAGCAAAGACAGAAGCGTCGCCGTGACAAGCGCAGCGGTGCCGGTCCTACCAAGCGCAAGCCGTGCCCGTTCTGCCGCGACAAGATCGACACGGTCGACTACCGCGACGCCGAGGGTTTGCGTCGCTTTCTGAGCGACAAAGGGAAGATCCGCTCGTCGCGAGTCACTGGCTGCTGCCGCCGCCACCAGTCTCAGTTGGCGCGTGCGATCAAGCGAGCGCGCGAACTCGCGCTGCTGCCGTACGTGATCGAGAAGTAGTAGCCGATGGCCAAGGCGATCCTCACCCAGGACGTCGAAGGTCTCGGAGGCCGTGGCGAGGTCGTTGACGTCGCCCCCGGCTACTTGCGCAACTACCTCGTGCCGCGGCGGCTTGCGCAGGTGGCGACCCCAGCGCTGATCGCCGAGGCTGAGCGACGTCGGGAAGCAGCGGAGCGCGCACGGCGCGAGGCGCAGCAGCGCGCTGAGGAGACGGCGACGCTGTTGCGTCGCACCGTGCTCACGATCCCTCATGCCGCTGGCGACGACGGGCGTCTGTTCGGCTCGGTCACGGCGAAGGAGATCGTCGACGCCATCCGCGAGGCGCGCGGCGTGAAGATCGACCGGCGCAAGGTTCGTCTCGAGGATCCGATCCGCACGACCGGGACACACATGGTCACGGTCGAGGTCGCCGAGGGTGTCACGGCCCAGGTCAAGACGATCGTCACCCCCGACAGCTAGATCGCCCCAAGCGATGGGCGCCACCGGCGCTAGCCCCGAGCCAACGAGCGTAGCGCCGCCCCACAACGTCGAGGCCGAGGCGTCGCTGCTGGGGACGATTCTCCTGAGCGATCAAGCCCTCGACGCGGTGCTGCTCGATGTCGGGCTTCGTCCCGACGACTTCTACCGCCCCCGCCACCAGCTCATCTTCCGAGCCATGATCCGCCTCAAGGAGCGGGCGGAGCCCGAGGCCGTCAACACGGTCACGGTCTGCGACGACCTGCGCCGCAATGGGGAGCTCGAGCGCGCCGGCGGCGAGGAGTACGTGCAGTCGCTACCCACCGTCGTGCCGTCGCTGGGTGCCTTCCTCGACTACGCGCGCATCGTCAAGGAGCACGCCCAGCTGCGTCGCCTGCTCGATGCCGCGCAAGAGATCGAGCGGCGCGTGCTCGCCGAGCCGGGCGACCCGCGGGAACTGATCGCTTGGGCGGAGAACGCCCTGTTCCGCATCGGGCACGACGAGGGCCGCGGCGAGATGCGCTCGCTCGAGGACGTCCTCCACGAGGAGGTCGACAAGCTCGAGGAGCTCTCGCGCAAGGGGCTCCACCTCACCGGGGTCCCGTCGGGGTTCTCGGACATCGACGACCTCACCGGTGGTTTCCAGCCCGGCAACCTGATCGTTCTCGCCGCGCGGCCGTCGATGGGCAAGTCAGCTCTTGCTACCAACATCGCCGAGAACGCCGCCGTCGACGCTGGCGTGCCGGTGGCGTTGTTCTCGCTCGAGATGTCCGAGACAGAGCTCGCCCACCGCTTCATCGCGTCGCGAGCGCGCTTGTCGAGCGACGAGCTGCGTAAAGGACGGGTGAAGAGCGACCGCTGGCCGAAGGTGTTGCGCGCGGTCGAGCAGCTCGCGCGCGCTCCGCTGTTCATCGACGACTCGAGCGACATAAGCGTGCTCGAGATCCGCGCCAAAGCACGTCGTCTCAAGGCTCGCCACGGACTCGGCCTGGTGATCGTCGACTACCTGCAACTCGTTCGACCCGACACCACCGCCGACAGCCGCGTCGAACAGGTCGGACGCATAAGCCGCGGGTTGAAGATCCTCGCACGCGAGCTGGAGGTGCCGGTGATCGCCGTCTCGCAGCTGTCACGCGCGGTGGAGTCGCGCAACCCGCCGATCCCGATGCTTTCGGATCTGCGCGAGTCGGGGCAGGTCGAGCAGGACGCCGACCTCGTGATGTTCATCTACCGCGACGAGTACTACAACGCCGAATCCGAGCGTCCCGGCGAGGCCGACGTGATCATCGCCAAGCACCGCAACGGCCCGATCGGCGAGGTCACGCTCACCTTCCTCCCGAAGTACCCGCGCTTCGCGAACCTCTATCGCGAGCCGGCCACCAGCCCAGTCGAGGTGGAGGTCTGATGCGAATCCGCCCCCAGCGACCGACGCTCCAGGCCGGCACGACTCCCGCTCGTCGACCGATCAGAGCGCTGCGGGCGACCGAACGCCGATGACCGTCGACTGGTTCCGACATCCGCGCACACGGGACGACGAGCCGGAACGCTGTCCGTTCGGGCGCTGCGACGGCAGCGGCTGGATCCTTGCCGACGACAGCCACGACGCGCGCCCCTGCGAATGCCGTGAGCGGCTGATCGCGCGCAGCGCCGCGCGCGCGCTCGGAACGACTGTTCCGCGCCGCTTTCGCGGGCTCGACTTCCATCGCCGCCCGATCGCCGATCTCGACCCGACGATCGTCGAGTACGTACGCGAGTACTGCGAGCGGATCGACGAAAACCTCGACGAGGGTCGCGGACTTTGGTTCCACGGCGACGTCGGCACCGGCAAAACGTCGCTGGCGATGCTTGTCGCGATGAAAGCGGAGCGCGCCGGTCGTTCGGTGGCGGTCTACTCAGTGCCCCAGCTGTTGGCGCGGATCCGCCAGACGTTCGACGGCGCAGGCACGACGTACCTCGAGCTCTTCCGCCGTCTCTGCGAGGTCGATCTCTTGGTGCTCGACGATCTCGGCGCGGAGCGACAAACCGAGTGGGTGCTGGAACAGCTCTACTCGCTCGTCAACGAACGGTGGCAGAACCAGCGGGCGATCGTGGTCACGACCAATCAGCCCGACAGGCCGCCCGACGGCCCGCTCGAAGACCTACGCGCAGCGGTCGCGGCGGTGCGCGAAAACGCGCGCGACGCGCTGGCCGGCGACGCTCTGCTGGAGGCGGCCGAGCGGCTCGAGCGGCTCTGCGAGCGCCTCGAGGCGCTAGACCTCGCCGACGACATGCTCACGCGCTTGCGCGCGCAGGTGGGCAGGCGCACGGTCTCGCGCCTGGTCGAGATCTGCGGCGACCCCTTGCCGATGCAGGGACCGGATATGCGCATCCGCCTCGTCGCCAGCGCCGACTCCTGAGCTTCGCCGGCTGCTAGCCCGTACACTGGCGGCGCAATGCCGAGCTTGGTGATCGTCGGCGCCCAGTGGGGCGACGAAGGCAAGGGCAAGGTCACCGACCTTCTCGCCGAACGCGCGGACATGGTCGTGCGCTTCCAGGGTGGCAACAACGCCGGCCACACGATCGTGCGCGACGGCGAGGTGTTCAAGTTCCACCTGATCCCGTCGGGAATCCTCTATCCGGGAACTCTGTGCCTGATCGGGAACGGTGTGGTGATCGACCCGCGCGTGCTGATCGATGAGATCGACGGGTTGCGCCGGCGCGGAATCGACATCACCGGTCTGCGGGTGTCGGCCAACGCCCACCTGATCATGCCCTACCACCGGCTGCTTGACCAGGCCGGAGAAGCGCGGCTCGGCAAGTACCAGATCGGCACCACGCGGCGTGGCATTGGGCCTTGCTACGCGGACAAGGCGGCGCGGCTCGGCATCCGCGTCCAGGACCTGCTCGACGAAAAGATCCTCAAGCAGAAGATCGTCGCCGCTATGGAGCCCAAGCGACTGATGTTGCGCCCCTACGCGAAAAACCCGGAGCTCGACCTGCACACGATGGTCGAGGAGTACCGCGCCTTCGGCCATCGGCTCGAGCCTTACATCGCCGACACCCCGCCGCTGATCTGGCGGGCGCTCGACGAGGGCAAGCGCGTGATCTTCGAGGGTGCGCAGGGCACGATGCTCGACATCGACCACGGCACGTACCCGTTCGTCACCTCGTCGAACCCGGTCGCTGGAGCCGCCTGCGTGGGCGCCGGCGTCGGGCCGCGCGCGATCGACGAGGTGTGGGGGGTCGCCAAGGCGTACTGCACGCGCGTCGGCGCCGGTCCCTTTCCAACCGAGCTCGACGACGACCTCGGCGAGCGGCTGCGCGAGAGCGGCGGCGAGTTCGGCACCACCACCGGCCGACCGCGGAGAACGGGCTGGTTGGACCTTGTCGCGCTGCGCTTCGCCGCTCGCATCAACGGTCTGAGCGGGCTTGTGCTGACGAAGCTCGATGTGCTGACCGGGATCGATCCGCTCTATGTCGCCACCGCTTACCGCGGTCCCGACGGGGCACGTTTCGACACTTTCCCCTACCACCAGTCGGTGGTGCACAAGGCGCGTGGCGAGCTCGTGGAGCTCGAAGGCTGGCACGAAGACATCAGCGGTGCGCGCTCGCTCGACGACCTACCGCCAGAGGCACGCGCCTACGTGGCGTTCGTCGAGCAGCACGTCGGTGTGCCTGTGGTGATGGTTGGTGTCGGACCGGGGCGCGACCAGATGATCTGGACCGGCGCGGCCGAGCGCGTCGCCGCCGCGGTCTAGTCACCGCGCGCGAACGCGGGCGGGAGTACCGACGACCAGCTCGCCGGGCGGGACGTCGCGGGTCACCACGGCTCCGGCGGCCACGAACGCGTCCTCGCCCACCGTCACGCCTGGTAGCAAGACTGCGCCCGCGCCGATGCGCGCGCCGCGGCGGACGAGCGGACCGCGTAACGGCTCGCCTGGCGGGCGGCGCCCGGCAGTGCGGTCGTTCGTGAACGTCACCCCGGGACCGATGAAAACGTCGTCCTCGATGACTGCGGTCGCAGCTAGGTAGCAGTTGCTCTGCACGCGCACGCGTGCTCCGATGACGACGTCGCAGTCGACTGCGCTGCCACGGCCCACAACTGTTCCGTCGCCGATCCGTGCACGCTCGCGGACGTGCGCCTGGTCGCCGATTACACAGCCGGCGCCGATCGTCGCGCCCTGCACTACTACGGCGCCCGCGCCCACCACTGTCCCTGCGCCGACGCGGGTGCGGGCAGGAACTTCGCCGCGGTTCCGCGACCGCTGCCCGAGGGCTACCGGTTTGCCGATCGTCGCGCCGTCTTGGACGACGACACGATCGCCGAGTTCGACACCAGCGTGAACGACCGCGAACGGCCCGATCTCGCAGCTCGCACCGAGGCGGGCACGGGGGTCGACGAACCGCGGCGGCTCGGCCGGGTCACCGTCTCCCCCGACTCGGTCTGCGAACGGCTCGGGAGGGCTCACCCTTGAATCTCGAACGTCGGCCGCGCCTCGGCAAGCGGCAACCCGGCCGTAGCCGCTGCGTTAGCGCGAGAGTCGAGCGAACGCTGCAGGGCCTCGAGCACGCGTACGACGCGCAGACCGGAGTGCTCGTCGGAGCGCGGACGCCTACCTGTGGCGATGCACTCCACGAAATGGCGGCACTCGATCCGTAGCGGTTCCTCGTTCGACACGCGCGGACTCCAGATGTCGCCGCTGCGAGCGATGTACTCGCCGTAGCTTTCGAACTCCTGGTCGAAACCTTTGTCGTAGACGGTGACCTTGCGCTCAAGCTCCATGTCGTCGAACGTGGCCATGCGCTGGGCACCGACGACCGTCAATCGCCTCTGCTTGTGGGGATCGAGCCACGAAAGGTGCAGGTGCGCCGCTACGCCCGACGGGAAGCGCAGATAACAGAACACGACGTCTTCGATCTCGTCGCGGACGAAGCTCTCGCCGACCGCGTAGCACTCGCAGGGCTCCTCGCCGACGATCACTAGCACCACCAACACGTCGTGCGGACCGAGCGACCAGAGCACGT
>BEIR01000074.1 GCA_002898855.1 bacterium HR41 | reverse complement strand
CCGTGGATGTGGCCGACGCGCGGCACGTGCGGGAAGTGGCGCAACGCCGCCTCGTGGATCGGCGTGAGGTGGTGGAGGTGGAGAAGGTCGGCGCGGGCCGCACCAGCCGCGTCGAGCGCTTTCGCCCACAGCGCCACCAGGCGCTCGAACGTGGCGTCGTCGACGCTCGCGTAAACGCGGTCGGGCGCGCCCGGACGGTCCTCGAACGAGGGTTGAAAAGGCGGGTCGGCAGCGAGCGGGTCGGGCGCCAGCGCCGCAGCGGTGAAGTCGACCGCGTGCACGTCGAGGCCGGCGTAGAAGCTGGCTGCGTGCGAAGGCTCCCCGGGGCTGCCGAGCGAGCCGCAGACGATCGTCGTGTCCCAGCCCGCGGGCCCGAGACCGCGGGCGAGGTAGCGGGCAACCTGGGCCGAGCCGCCGCGCGGGAAGAAGGCGAGCGCCATCACCACGCGCCGGCGAGCTGCTGTGGGCTCGCTCGTGTGCTCGGCGCCGGTCGCGCCGGTGGCGTGGCCGTCGGCGTTCACGGGCGCGCCAGGCTAGCGTCCGTCCGCGCCAGCCCGACGCCGAGAGCGATCCCCTTGCCGTTCTGTTTCGCCGCCCGGAGGCGCGCGTCGGCCGCGGCTATCAGCTCGTCGACCGTCGCGCCGTCGCGGGGTGCGATCGCTGCTCCGGCGCTTGCGCCGAGCGGCTGGTCGGACGCTTCGCTCAAACCGAGCTCGCCTGCGCTGCACGGCACCGCAGCGACCGCGCGTTGCGCCACCTGATCGACGACGCTGGCGTCGGCTTCGCCGACGACGATCGCGAACTCGTCGCCACCGAGACGCACCAACAGGTCCTGGTCGCGCACGACTCGCCGCAGACGCCGCGCGACCGCCACGATCACGCGGTCGCCGACGAGGTAGCCGAAGTTGGTGTTGAACTGTTTGAAGCCGTCGAGGTCGACGATCACGAGACCCGTGCCAGCCCCATCGGAGCGGGCGAGTTCGGTCTCGAGATGAGCGAGCAATGCGCGGCGGTTGGCGAGCCCGGTGAGCTGGTCGGTCAGCGCCCGGCGGCGCTCACGGTCACGCCACCGACGCGCCGACTCGCGCGCACGCGCCGCCAACAGCGACCAGGTCCAGAACATCGGCACCAGCACGAACACCTCGCCGAGCAGCGCGCGTCGGCCGGCGCCGGCGGCGTCCACCGCAGCGAGCTCGCGCAACGGGTCGATCGTCGGCCCGAGCGTGGCGAGCAGGTAGCCGAACGTCGCGAGGGGGAAGTAGCGCCGCGCCTGGTGCCAGGGAAAGAAGAAGGAGCAGTAGAGGAGGATGAAGAGCGGGTAGAAGCGGAAGGGCGAGCCGGCGCCGACGACGAGGCTCGCATAGGTGCTCGCCACGACTCCCGAGACCGCCGGCGTGTGCCAAACCCAGTCGGCGACGCGCTCGCCGCGCAAAAACACGAGGCACAGGCAGCCCCAGGCGAGCGCCCCGCCGCCGACGGCAAGCACCACGCGGTGCACCACCGGATCGGCGTAGGCCAAAAGGCCGACCGCTACGATCGTCGCGCCGCCGACCGTCCAGAGCGCACCCGCGACGCGCATCGCCAACCGCCTCTCGTCAGCGAGGGCAGGGGGGCTGAGCAGGCCATGGTCGGCGGCTGCTGCCGGAGCGTCTTCGCTTGCGCACGACACCGGTGTCCCTGTCCTTTCGCGTCCCTACCCCTCGGCCGTCCCCTCTTCGCCGTCGAACGCTCAGCGCGAGCGCCCCACGATCGTGTGATCGGTAGCTGCGTGTGGGGTCTTGAGAGCGGCAGGCGCGCGGGCCGGCGCGCGCGAGCACGCCCCAGACGTTGCTCGACCGTTCACGCGCCGGCGCCCATAAGCAGCCAGCCCTCCCCCATTCGACCGATGTTCGACTAATGGCCCCCGCGCCTAACGCCGATCGACCCCAACAGTCAGGAACCCGCTCGCACCGGTCGCCCGACGAAAGCGGCGACCGGGGTCGGACAACTTGCCAACAGCGCCACGCCGGACCGTCAGGTCGGGCGGTGGCGCCCCCGAAACTGGATCCCGCCAGCAGGAGGAACCGCCACGATGGCTCGCTCGCGTTCAAGGAAGGTACTCGCAACCGTCGCAACAGTCGGTGTGCTCGGGTCGCTCGCCGGCTACGCCGCCTTCTCGGCGTTCTCGAGCTCGACGACGAACCCCGGCAACAGCGTCTCCACCGGCACCGTCGTGATCTCCGATAACGACGCTGGCGCAGCGCTCTACAACCTCGCCAACCAGGCGCCAAACAACAGCGTCCAGCGCTGCATCCGTGTCAGCTACACAGGGTCGCTGCCGGCCGACGTCAAGATGTACTTGAGCGGCACCGTCGGTTCCCTTGCCCCCTATGTGAACCTGACGGTCGAAAAGGGCACGCAGTCGAGCCCGTCTTTCCCGAGCTGCACCGGCTTCACGCCGCAGTCGACCGTGTACACGGGCACGCTGCAGAACTTCGCGTCGAGCTACAGCGGCTGGTCGAACGGTCTCGCTGTGTACCCGGGATCGCAGACCCAGTGGAACCCGAGCGACGAGCTCGTCTTCCGCGTCACGGTCTCGGTCCAGGACGACAACAACGCGCAGGGCCTGACCACCGGCTCGCACTCCTTCGTCTGGGAAGCGCGTAACAACTGAACCGCCGGTCCCCCGCCACAGCATCGCCCGGCCGACCGCAGCGTCGGCCGGGCGATGGCCGAGGGACGGCGCGGTGCCCGGCGCTAACCGCCGGCTACCACGGCGAGGAGCACGCAGATGGCCAGGGTCGCTCTCCCTCTCCGTAGCCGCACCACGCGCGCGCTGGCGTTCGCCGCCGGTCTCGCGGCGTCGCTTGCGGCCGCTAGCGCCGGACAGGTGCCCCGTGGCCAGCTGCCCGCTCCGTTCGCGCAGGTCACCGCGACGGTTCCGGGAGAGCTCGAGCCGCCCGGGGTGAGAACCGTGGCGTCCGGCACCCTGCAACCCGGTCGCACCATTTCGGCGGACCTGACCGTGCGCAACGCCGCCGGTCGGCCGCGCACGGTCGTGCTGCGCCTTAGCGCATCCGACCGCGCCCTGGCGCGCGCTGTCTCGTTCGCCGTGCACAGCGAGGGCCGCACGATCGCGCGCGGCCGCTCGCTCTCCGCGGCGCGACGTCCCCTCGTCGACAAGGCGCCCCTGGCGGCCGGCGCGCGTCGCACGTACGTGCTCGAGCTGCACGCGCGGCCGCGGGCCCGTCGCTTCGCCGCGCGTGCGCTCGACGTGCGGTTCGACATCGCGACACGCCCTGTCCGCCGCAGCGGGCGGGCAGCCACGGCCGACGGTGGTCGGCAGGGCAGCCAGCGGCCGGGAGGCGCGCGATGAGAGCAGCACGGCGCCTCCTCGCCACCGCCACCGCCGCGCTCGGACTCGTCTTCTGGTCGGCGGCGGGTGCGCTCGTCGGCCTCGTGCTGGTGCTCGGCGGGCCGCTCGTCGTCGGGTGGCGCCCGATGACCGAGATGAGCGACAGCATGCGCCCGCTTTTGCGCAGCGGCGACGTCGTCGTCGTCGCGCCGATCGCGGCGCGTGCCGCCGGTCCCGGCGATGTCGTCGCCTTCGCCGACCCGCTCGGCAGCGGGCGCACGATCACCCACCGTGTGATCACGGTTCGCGAGCGCGACGGCCGTCTTCACTTCGTCACGCGCGGCGATGCCAATAGCGCCGCCGAACGTTGGACGGTCGCGAGCGACGGCCGCATCGGGCGCGTCGTTTTCCGACTGCCGCGAATCGGCCTGGTGCTGCAACCGCTCGCCGGCCGCACTGGGCGGCTTCTGCTCGTCGCACTACCGCTAGCGCTGCTGTGCCTGCTCGAGCTGTGGCAGATCTGGCGCCCCGAGCGCGATCCCCCGCGCGAAGGAGCGGTGGCATGAGCTCGCGGCGGGCCGCACGCGCGCTGGCGATCTGCTCGGCAGCATGCGCAACTCTGGGCGCGCTCGCCGGCGCGCACGCGTTCGGGGCGTTCTCGGCACAGGCCACGAACAGCGGCAACGTGATCGCGACGCGCCCCGACTTCAAGCCGCCCCAGGTGGTGCGCGCCGTTATCGCCAAGACGACCGGCTTCGACCCCGACTGGGTGCGCCAGGGCGGCCAGTACTACGTCTACGCGCAGATCGTCGATTCCGGCAACCCGCCGAGCGGCATCGCCACCGTGACCGCCAACGTCGCGTCGCTCACGAGCGGCCAGACGGCGGTGACGCTCGTCGCGGGCAGCTACACGGTCGGCGGCCAGACCTACAACTACCGCTCGGCAGCGCTCACTGCACAGAACCCACTGGCAGCGGGCGTCTACAGCTTCTCGATCGCCACCACCGACAACGCTGGCAACGCCGGGACGTTCGGCCCCTACACGGTCAACGTCGACAACACCGCTCCCCAGGGCGTCGACGTGCAAACGCAGAACGGCGGGGCGACAGCTTGCCGGCCCGAGAGCGGCGACACCGTCACCTTCACCTACTCGGAGCCGATCGACCCGCAGTCGATCCTCGCCGGTTGGGACGGGAGTCCGACCACGGTGACTGTGCGGATCGTCAACACCCTGTTTGTCAACGACCGCCTGACGGTCTGGAACGCCGCCAATACGACGCAGCTGCCGGTCGCGAACCCGCTCTCGCTCGGCCGCACCGACTACGTCGGTGCCAATCGCAACTTCAACAACTCCACGATGCAGCGAACCGGCAACACGATCGTCGTGACGCTCGGCACTCCGAGCGGAGGCGTCACCACAGCGGGCGGGAACGGAAACATGACCTGGACGGTGCCCGCCGGCGCCTACGACGGTGCCGGCAACGCGATCGCCACCGGCAACGTGAACGAGAGCGGGGCCGCGGATTGCGAGTTCTGAGACGACAGCGATCGGGCGCGATTAGCCGTCGGCGGCAGCGGACGCCGAACGGAGCGCGATGGAAGCGAGGTGCTGCGCGACACCTCGCGGTCGCGACCGCGGCGCTGGCGACCGCTGCGGCGGCGCTCGTCGCCCCGGCGCCACCGCGCTCCGCCGGCGTGCCGCTCGCCTTGACCGCCAGCAGCGGCTCGCTCGGGCTCGCGACCTCGGTGGGCAACGCCGCGGTGCTGCGCACCGCCAACCTGGCGCCGGGCGGCAGCGCCGAAGGCACGGTGACGATTCGCAACACCGGCACGGTGGCGGGTGCCCTGCGCGCCACCGCGGCGAACGTGCGCACCAGCGGCGGTGAGCTCGCCGGAAGCGTCGCCATCGAGCTGTGGGACCGCACCGACCCGCAGCGCGCGGCGCTCGTCTACCGCGGCTCTCTGACAGGCATGCAAGCGGTGCCACTGGGCAACTTGGCGCCGCAGAGCGGTCGCGTCTTCCGGCTGCGCGCCACCGTTCCCGCGACGCTCGACAACCGCTTCCAGGGGTCGTGGGTCGCGTTCGACCTGGTCTGGCGTGCCGAGGCTGGTGCCGGCGCCTCCTCGCCCCCCGCATGCACGCGACCGCTGGCAGCGGGCGACCGCCGCCCGCCGATCGTGCGTTTGCGCCTGCAGAGCCGCAGCGCGTTGCGCCGCGGCCGGCCGCTCACGGTGTGGGTGCGCACCGACGAGCCTGCCTCGGGAACCGTCACCGCCGCACTCACCGACGGCAAGCGGCGCTTGCGCTTGCTCGGCGCGCGCGGGAAGCGCTTGCGTTTGCGCGCCAACCGCACCGTGCGCTTGCGCATAGCGCTCGGTCGGCGTGCGCGCAGCTTCGTACGGTCACGCCTCGCGCGCCGGCGCGCTGTCGGCGCGGTGATCGCGGTGAGCGCGCGCGACGCCGCCGGCAACCGGCGCACCGTCCGCGGCGCGATCGCGCTCGGCCGCTTGCCGCGCGCGGCGCTCCGTGCCGCCCAGGCCGAGGACTTTGCAATCTGCACACCTGCGGCGAGCGACAGGCGCCCCCCTGCGCTCAGGGTCAAGCTCAGCGGGGCGACGAGCGTCGCTCGTGGGCGCGCGCCGCTGCTGTCGGTGCGCGCCGACGAGAAGGCCCGCGCGACCTTGACAGCGACGTTCTCGTACGGCAAGCGCAGCGTGCGCATAACTCGCCCGAAGCCGCGCAGACTCCAATTGCAGGCGAACCGCACACGCCGCGTGCGGCTGTCGCTCGGCAAGCGCTGGGCGGCGATCGCGCGCCGCGAGGCGCGACGCGGACGCACGCTGACGCTGCGCGTCTGGGTGACCGCGCGCGACCTGGCGGGCAACAGCCGTCGCGCCCGCGCCACCTTGCGCTGGCGGCCGAGGCGCCGCTGAGCGCGAGGCGATATTCGCGCGCAGCTCGTTCGCACGTCGGCCGGTGCGAGCTAGAAGGCGGCGACGGCCCCGCCGTCGAGCGCGTAGACGGCGCCAGTGGCGTTCGTGACGCGCGGCGAGAGCAGCAGCGCGCAGAGAGCAGCCACCTCGTCGGCACTCGTCATACGCCCCGTCGGGGACCGCCGGCGGGTGGCTTCGAGCACAGCGTCGACGCTTGTGCGTTGCCGGCGGGCGATCTCCTCGGCGAGCCCACCGGGCCCCGCCCACAGCTCGCCCTCGACCGGGCCGGGCGCGATCACGTTGACGTTGACGCCGCGGGCGGCGTAGCGGTC
>BEIR01000073.1 GCA_002898855.1 bacterium HR41 | reverse complement strand
CTGCCGACGCTCGACATCGCGATCGTGCGCCTGCGCTGGATCAGCAACTTCACCGATTTCGACCCGCTGCGCTTCGAGCCGGGGGTGCGGGTCTACTACACGCGCTCGCCGGCCGACATCGAGCGCGCCGACCTCGTGATCTTGCCGGGAACGAAGGCAGCGGTCGAGGATCTCGAGCTGCTGCGCCGCGACGGTCTGGCCGACGCGCTTGTGCGCCGCGCCCGCGCCGGCCGCCCGATCCTCGGGATCTGCGGCGGCTACCAGATGCTCGGCGAGCGGATCGTCGACGAGGTCGAGTCGCGCCGCGGCACGGTGCCCGGCCTCGGCCTCCTACCAGTAGAAACGGTGTTCGAGCGTCACAAGATCGTCCGCCGCCGCCGCGGCCACTCGCCGCTCTTCGGCGGCGCCCCGGCTGAGGGGTACGAGATCAGGCATGGGAGGCCGCGCCCAAGCGCGAGCCGGGCTGCGCTCGAGCCACGCAACGCACGCCTGGATCCGCCAGCGCACAGCGCCGCGAGCGAAGGCGCCGACACCCGCAACGCCACCGACACCGCCACCACCCCGCTCCCCGTCTTCGTCTCAGACGATGACGCCGAGCCCGATGGCTGCGCCCTTGGCGCAGTGGTGGGTACCTCCTGGCACGGGGTTTTGGAGGGGGACAAAGTGCGGGGTGCAGTTATCGACTGGCTCCGTGAATTCGCTGCGCACCCGCCTCCGACCGTGGCCAATCCTCCGTCTCGCGCACCCGTAGTGCACACGACGGCCGCGCCGACTAGCCGCGACATGCAGGCACGCGTTGCTGCCAGCCGCAGTTCGCTGTCCTTTCACACTTGTCGTCAGCGGCAGCTCGACAAGCTCGCTGCCGCCGTCGCAGCGCACATCCACAGCGATCTTCGAGCTCGGCTCGGTCTGTGCACGCTTGATGACGATCATGCGCCGAACCCAAGTGTTTGACGCACAACATAGGCGCGCGAGTCTTTGAAGGGCGCGTCGCGGCGCCGTGCGCCAGTGATGGGCGATACATCGCGGGGGGACGAGGCGTGATCCCTCCGAGGCAACAGCCTTCAGCAAGGCCCGCGGTGCGGTCCGGCGCCCCCATCCGGAAGCTTCCCGCGCCCATACGCGTGGCCCGATGTTCCGCCTCCGAACTCGCGCTGTGAGGCGCTCTCACTCCTTTACTGGTTGTTCCCCGATCCAAATCCGATTTGGCGACAGCTCGTCCGTGGGCGATCGGTAGTAGGCGGCGCAGCGCGTACATGCTTGCCCACTGCTTCATCGGGTTTCCCCTTGGACGCGCCGCGGTTGATACCCGCGCCGCGCACGCACGAATCCGTCCGCTTCGGTGGCTACGTTCCGAGCGGCGGTGGCGCTTCCGTGTCAGGAGCGCCGGTTGCCGTACGACGTGGATGACAGCGGCGCGAGGTGCCGACGACGACGTGGCGCCTGCGCGAAACGACTCGACCCCGACCTTCTGAGAGGACCGAGGAGGAGGGCCCGTGAACGGCTTGATGGAACTTAGAGAGCACCTCGAGGCTGGCGGAGCCGCCACGCTCAACTTGCCCGCCACCTATCCTGTACAGCCCGGCGCCGTAGTCGCGCCCGCGCGATATGCCGCACGGGGCGCCGCGACCTTCGTTTTCGAGACGCGCTTCGTCGACGGAGACTTCCGCCGCACCGTCCTCATCGATTCCAAACAGTCGCAGTCGAACCGCGCCGAGGAGGGACTCCTCCTCGCACGCCGCCTCGGTGGCCCCGCGCGTCTCATTCCCACGATTCGCGTCAGGTATCCGCACCGCGAGCTGACCGACCTCGAGCTCCCGCACCGCGCCTTCGACGCGCACATCCGTTTCGCGACTCAGAACGGGCAGCCGGTTGTCAGGCAAGAGTGGTACCAGCGGTTGCGGGACTCCCAACACGACGACCTGTCCGCCGTGTTCACGACATCCCCCACATCGCTTGCGTTCGGAGCGTGGGACTCTTCCCGCCAGCAGCGGCAGCTGCGGCTCCGCGGGCTGTACGTGTCAGAACTGTTTGGCGTGGTCGACGACCGCCCGGATGTCGACCCGATATCCAGGCGGTCGGGCGCTCGCCTCGACCCTCTGGGTCAAAACATCTACCTGACGCCCGAGGCAGCACGAAGGCTCGCCCAAACGCAAGAGGGCGAGATGTCGCCGAAGACGCTCAAAGACTTCGAGCGCAAGATCGAGAACCAGGAGAAAGCGGGCAAGACGAGCGAAGGTCAGGAACCCACCATCTCGGCGACACCGCTCGGCCTCGGCGGTATCCCGCCGGGCACCGAAACTCCCTTCGGCGTTTCGGTGCCCGAGGTTCGGCGCGTGCGCACCATCTCGCTCGCCGGCCTTCGGCGCTTGCGCTTCGGTGGCTCGCACGAAGATGACGTGAAGGCGCGAACCGCACTGCTCGCGATGATCCTTCTCGGCGCTGCCTACGCAGATCAGAACCCCGAGATCCGTGCCTACTGCGACATCGGCACCCCCCGCGCGCGCGTGTTGCTGGACGACGAGGAGAGGGCCAATCTCGACCTGTCGGTCGAAGCTTGCCCCGGGTTCCTCGAGCGTGCGCTCCGCGAGCTGCCCGGGCGCCTCGCCTGGCGGGGGCATGACCAGGTCGTGGACGGCGATCCCGAGCTCGCTAGAGGGGCCGTCGAAGACAGCGGCAAGGAATCGAGCAGCGCGGAGTAGCAGCCGCAACGACGCTAGGCGACGATGGCACAGACGCCGGCACTGGACATCGAAGTGCGGTTCCCGTTGGGCATCTATCAGGGAGCCGCGTTGGGCCGGGTCGAGCTGCTGCCGTCGCCGGCGCGGCTCTTCGAGGCGTTCGTGGCGGCGGCCGCAGCCGGGCCTCACGCAGTGCGCGCCCCCATCGATGCCCGCTCCGAGGAGGCTCGCCGACTCAAGGTTCCGAAGGGAACTACCGTCCTCTCGCCGCGGGACGAAGACATCGTGGCCCTGCGGTGGCTCGAGGAGCACGAGCCGCTCGGACTGTCGTTGCCCGGAGCGGAACCCCGCCCTTGCCAACCAGAGCGGGTCGACAGGTACCGAGTGAAAGCAGGCATCTCTAACGAACTCGACGACTTCGAGCCACGGGTAGCCGTGCCAGGGGTGATTGAGTACGCGTGGCCTAGCGCCCCGCCCAATGTAGAGCAGCGACTCGCCCTGCTGGCGAGCGAAATCACCCATGTCGGGCGGGCCGACTCGATCGCGATCGTGACAGTGCGATCCGGCACTTTCGACCCGGCATCGCCGAACGCCCTCGCCCTCCACACCACACGCGGGCGCGGGACCATCGTCCGTATCCCCCAACGGGGTCGGCTCGACAATCTCCTGCTCAACCACATTCGTCTGACCTGCGTCGCGGGAAAACACGGCAAGGAGTCGAAGGCCAGACCGGCGGACCGCGTGACATCGCCGCTTTTGGTTGGAACCGGCGAACGCCGCCTTGCCCCTGTGCGAGGAGCCGCCCGTTGGCCCTACGACGAGGTTCTCGCGCTACCCCTCAAGCTGAGGCGGCAGCACTGGGTCTTGCGACGCGAGTACCGAGTGCCCTTCGCGGCGGCGATCCACAAGGCAATCGTGCGGACGATCGGGAGCGCGGTACCCGAGTTCGTCCGCGGCAAGGAGGGCGAGAACCCGCTGCGGGGCCCCGGCCACCTGGCCATCCAGCCGCTGCGTCGCAGGGACCAAGCACTGGTGGCATTCGCGATACCCACGCACGTCTCCGACGCCGACCGTGCCGTGCTGCTCGAAGCGCTCGAAGACGGCCTCGTAGTCGCCTTCGCCAGACGTAAGATCGTCCTCGATCCTCCCATTCGCGAAAGCGCTCTGCCCTTCTGGAGCACACGGAACGGCTTGATGCAAAGCGCCGTTCCTGTCGTTCTCGACGCGCCCGGTTATCCGCGCAAATTCCCGTGGACTCTCGAGGACGCGACGCTGTGCTCGATCGGTTATGCGATGCGGGGCGTCCTCGAGCGACGAGACACTGAGCCGAGCTCAGGTGTCCCTCAACTCGAGTGGGGTACCGGATGGGAGTTCAGGCGCGCGCTGGTCGATCATCTTCGCGAGCACTGCGGCGTGCGAGCTCGAGTCAAGCGAGTTTTGAAATCGCCGGCGCCGTACTTCTACAAGGCGCGCGAAGGGGAACTGATCGTAGCTGTCGACTGCGTCGTCGACCTTGGGGCTCTCGCGCCCGAGCCGGGCGGGTTCCTGGCGCTCGGCAAGGCGCGGCACGTGGGCGGCGGACTCCTCGAACCTAACGGGAGCGCGACGTGAGCGACATCGCCACGCCCAGCGGACTCCGGGAACGCTTCGCTCGTTTCTTCCGCGCCTTCAACGGCTCCGATCCCTACCCCTGGCAGACGATGCTCGCCGAACACATCGCGTGCTGCGGCCGTTGGCCGAGCGACATAGTCGCCCCCACGGGTGCCGGCAAATCGAGCGTCGTCGACGTGCACGTCTTCCTCAACGCCGAGTACCTCGCGGGCCGGCTCGAGCGGCGCCCGCCGCGCCGCCTGGTTCTCGTCTCGCCGCGGCGAGTTCTGGTCGACGACCAGTACGAGCGGGCGCTTAGACTCGCTGCCGCGCTCGCCGGCGCGCTCGAGACGCAGACGAACGGACCGCTCCGCGAGGTCGCACTCGCACTGCGGCAGGGGGTGTCCGCGCGTGCCCCGGCCATGGAGGGACCCCTGCTCGTCTGGCGGCTCAGAGGCGGGATCGACAGCGAGAACGGCTGGCGGCTCGATCCCTCCGTGTGCCAGGTGATAGCGGCAACTCCGCTGATGTGGGGCTCGCGCCTCCTCTTCCGTGGCTTCGGCACGAGCGCCCGCGCACGCAACTGGGAGACGGGACTGATCGCACACGACGCCGTCGCGGTCATTGACGAGGCCCACCTCCACACGCGTCTAGTCGACTCGGCGCGGCTCGCCGCCCGCCAGGCGCGAACCCGCGCCGGCCTGCAAGTGACCGCCATGTCGGCCACACCCGCCCAGGCGATCGACCAACCCCCGCGGGAGGGCCCGGACGCGATCACCTACACCAACGAGGACCTCGCGATCGAAGCGTTCCGGCGGCGGGTTGACGCACGCAAGCCGGTGGAGGTCGTGGAGCTAGCGAAGGGAGACAAGATCCCCGAGGCTGTCGCACGCGAGGCGGCAAACCAACGAGCCCGCCTGCTGCAGCGGTTCGCCGAGCAAAGTGCCCCCGGCAACGACGGGCACGACGCCCAGCCCGGCGACAAGCCGCTGACCGTAGCGGTGTTCGTGAACACCGTGAACGACGCTCTCGAGGTCGCTTCGCTGCTGGAAAAAAAGGGCGATGGCGAGGTGGTCGTCGTTTGCGGCCAAATGCGGCCCGCAGATGTCGACCGGCTGCGGGAGGAGTACCCCGGTTTGCTGACCCCGCGCGGCGACGAGCGAGTCGCGTACCTGGTCTCGACCCAGTCGCTGGAAGTGGGCGTCGACCTCGACGTCCCCGCGATGGTGTCGGTTCTCGCTTCCGCCCCCGCCCTCAGTCAGCGAGTCGGCCGGCTGAACCGCACCGGACGGTGGGACGACGTCGCCACGCTCGTCGTAATCGTTCCGCCCGATCTCGAGAAGGCCAAAGACAACAAGATCGAGGGCGCCGGACCCTACGATCGCGACGAGCTGACCAAAGCGCGCGAATGGTTGTCGGACAAGCTCGGCGCACGCCACGGCACCGGTAACGCCAGCCCTCGCGCGATCGCCGAGTCCGGTCTCGCCTCGTATTCGAAAGCGCCCCGTGCGGATCTGCCACCGCTCACGCCAGTCGAGCTCGACACCTGGGCGATGACGTCGATCGCCCTCAGCGCGGATCCCGATCCCGAGCTGTACGTATCCGAGCCGAGCGAATTCGAGCAGCCCGAGGTCTCGGTCGCCGCTCGGAAAGACCTGGATCTAGAAACCGAGGTCGTCGCGAAAGCCCTCCAGGAGTGTCCGCCCCGCGATCACGAGATCGCCAACCTGCCGATCTGGGCGGCGCAAGATCTCGTCAAACGCCTCGGGGACAGCAAGGCTGTCGACCGAGTATGGATTCTGCGCCAGGAAGAGGGGTCGCTGCGTGCAGTGTCGCTCGACCTTCGCTCGAGCGACGGCAACGGGAAGAACAGAGAAGCGCGCGATCCCAGCAGGTCGATCCGGCCGGGCGACGCGGTGGTACTCCCGGCCGGGGCGCCCGTGATGACCGGCCGAGTGCTAGGACTCGGTCGCTCTGCGCGACGGCCAGCCGGCGGGAAGATCGACGACGTGCTCGAGCGCTCCCCCGAGGGACGGGCGCGCGACTGGATCGTGCGCGTCCCGGCGGGCGCGATGGCACCGATCGTCGAAGCCGATCCCGAGCTCGGAACGCGGGCCGCTCGACGAGCGCTCGCCGAGCAGCTTCGAAGCATGGATCAACAAGAGCTCGCGAAAGTCGTCGCCGAGCGCCCGCTCCGTGATCTCGCGCTCTCTTGGTGCGAGCCGCTTGAAGGCGAACACGGGCTGCTCGTGATCTCCGAGACCCGCACACGAGCGCCGATCGTCGTGAAAGCTCAGCGCCAGGATCCTGTTCTCGTCGACACACACCAAGAGCGCGTCGCGCGGCGCCTGCAGGAGATCCTGGGCGCCCTGGCC
>BEIR01000072.1 GCA_002898855.1 bacterium HR41 | reverse complement strand
GCGGTGGCGCCCGAGTAACTCGAGCAGAGCACGAGCGCACCTGTGGCGAGCCACGGCCGCGGATCGTCGCCGCGCACCGTGACGAGCGGCCCACCGAGCCGCTCGCCGGCGATCGCGCGCGCGAGGTCGGCCCCGATCGCCGACCCGCCCATCCCGCAGACGACGAGCGCGGGAGCGCGCCGCTGCGGCAAGCCGGCCGCTTCGGCACGCCAGAGCGCATCTTCGAGCTGGTGACCGAGGAGCACCACGTCGTCGATGAGACGCGAGCTGTCGACAGCGCGGACGCGCGCGCCGTCGAGCCCTGCGAGCTGCGAGGCCGCTTCCGTCACTGCCCCGCCGTCCCCGTCGCGGCGCTCGCTGCGGGCGCCGATCCGTCCGGGCTTGCCGCGACGACCGCGCCCGGTTCCACGCGCGCGCCGGCTCCGACCCGCGCGCCGGCTGCGACGCGCGCGCCAGCGCCGACGATCGCCCCGGGCCCGACCTCCGCACCCTCGCCGATCGCCGCGCCTTCGGCGCTGACCGAGTCGACTACTGCCGCCCCCGCTTCGACGCGCACACCGTCGAACAGCACCGCGCGCTCGACGCGGGCGCCTGTGGCGACAACACAACCCGCACCGATCACGCTGCCGGCGCTAACGCTGCCCTCGACGCGAGCCCCTGCAGCGATTAGCGGGTCGTTGCCGGGCGCCACCGCGAGCGGGGGCCGCGGTCGGCGGGCGAGGAGGTCGCGTGTGGCTTCCAGATAGCGGTCGAGCGTTCCGATGTCGATCCAATAGCAGTCTGCGGCCACCCCGTACAACCCTTTGCCGACTAGGCCGGGAAAGACCTCGCGCTCGAACGAGACGGGCCGGCCAGCGGCGATCGCGCTCGCCACGGTCGTTCGCTCGAGCAGGTAGACGCCGCCGTTGACAAGGTTCGTCGGCGGATCGTCCATCTTTTCCAGGAAGGCCTCGACGGCACCGCGCTCGTCGATCGGAACGCTGCCATAGCTGCGCGCGTCCGCGACCTCGACGAGCGCGATCGTCGCTTTCGCCGAGCGCTCGCGGTGGCGACGCTCGAGCGCCGCGAGGTCGAGGTCGGTGAGGATGTCGCCGTTGAGCACGAAGAAGCGCTCGGCGAGAAGACCCTGGTCGAGCGCTAGCCGCAGCGGGCCGGCGGTGTCGAGCGGCTCCGGCTCGACGACGTAGGACAGCTGGATGTTGCCGTGGCGGTCGCCGACGTGCTCTCGCACTCGTTCGGCCAGGAAGCCGCAGAGCAACAGAACCTCGCGCACGCCGTGGTGCTCGAGCCAGTCGAGCATCCACGCGAGGTGGGGACGCCCCGCGAGCGGCACGACCGGTTTGGGAACCGTTCGCGTCAGCGGCCGCAGACGGGTGCCCTCGCCACCGGCGAGAACGACCGCCTGCCGGATCAGCGGCCTACCCCCTCGTAAACGAAGCCCGCGGCGCGCAGCGCGTCGCGATCGAGGAAGTTGCGTCCATCGACGATGATCGGTCGGCGCATCACGCGCTTCACCGTACCTTGCCAGTCGAGCTCGCGAAACTCCTGCCACTCGGTGACGAGCACGGCGGCGTCGGCGCCCTCGAGCGCCTCGAGCGCCGAGTCGCACAGTTTCGCGTTGGCGAGCAGCGACCGCGCCCGCTCGCGCGCGACCGGGTCGTAGGCGCGCACGGCGGCGCCTTCGCTTTGCAGGCGGCCGGCCAGCACCAGGCTCGTCGCCTCGCGCACGTCGTCGGTGTTGGGCTTGAAGGCGATGCCGAGCAGGGCTACCTCTTTACCGACCAGCGAGCCCAGGTGCTTCTGGAGCTTGCCGACGAGCCTGCGCTTCTGTAGCTCGTTGACGTCGATGACCGCCGTCAGGAGCTGGAAGTGGTAGCCGCTGTTGCCCGCCAGCTGTTTGAGCGCCTGCACGTCTTTTGGGAAGCAGCTGCCGCCGTAGCCAGCGCCGGCGCGCAAAAAGTGCGGGCCGATGCGCTCGTCGAGGCCCATGCCGCGCGCCACCTCGGCGACGTCGGCGCCGACTTCTTCACAGACGTTCGCGATCTCGTTGATGAACGAGATCTTGGTGGCGAGGAAGGCGTTCGAGGCGAGCTTGATCATCTCCGCGCTCGCGACGTCGGTGCGCACGATCGGCGCACCGAGCGGCGCGTATAGGGCTTCGACGCGGTCGGCGAACGCCTCGGAGTCGCTGCCGGCGCCGATCACGACGCGATCGGGGTGGAGGAAATCCTCGATCGCCGAGCCCTCTTTCAGGAACTCGGGGTTCGAGACGTAGTGCAGGCCGGGCAGGCGACGCTTGATCGAGGCGCCGGTGCCGACCGGAACGGTGCTTTTCATGACAAGGGCGTGGTCGTCGGGGTCGGCGAGCTCGCTCACCACCGCCTCGACGCGCGATAGGTCTGCGTCGCCGGAGTAGGTGGGCGGGGTGTCGACGCAGCAGAAGAGCAGCCGAGCGTGCTCGAGCACCGGCGCCATCTCGGTAGTGAAGTGCAGGCGGTCGCGGTTGCGGGCGACGAGCTCCGGGAGACCCGGCTCGTGGATCGGCACCTCGCCACGGGCGAGCCGCTCGACCTTCTCGCGGTCGATGTCGCGCGCCCACACGTCGTGACCGAGCTCGGCGAAGCAGGCCGCCGTCACGAGCCCGACCCAGCCGACGCCGACTACGCCTATCGGTTCCTTAGCTTCGGGCATGGGGAGCGCAAGAGCCTAACCGAGCTCGCAGCCGGAAAAGCGTCGTTCGCGAGCGCTGGCGCTCGATCGATTCAGAGCAGCCGTGTCGAGCGGGCGATGGCCATCATCTGCCGCTCGCTCAACGTGAGCAGGAGGGTGTTGGAGATCCAGTAGACGGCGCTGCGGGTGCGCCAAGCGACTAGCCGGACACGGTCGCCGTCGTAGTAGACGAGAAACTTCCGGCCGCGGTAGCGCTTGACTTTGTGGGGACCGGCGAGGATCGGCGGGTTCTTCCAGGTGAGACCCTGGAGGCCGTAGTACTCGCCGACGAGGCCGCGCTTGATCACCATGCGGTAGGCGAGGTGCGAGCGTCCGTCCGGGTCGCGCAGGCGGTAGACGCGCGGCGGTCCGGCGTACATCGCTCCGCGTGTGCGCACCGTCGGGAAGAAAACGGGGAGCCGCTTGCCGCCGGCGCCCATCCGCACCGCCATGATCGCCTGCTCTTTGCCGGGAACGTCGGCGCGCTCGAGGCCGAGATCGTTCGGCGCGCGCCGCGCACCGCGCGGGCGCAGGGTGCCGCGCGGGCCGGGGGTCTCTTCCACGCCCAAAAACTCCTGCACGAGCTTTTGCACCTGGGCGTCCGTGGCCTCGACGAAGCTCGGGCCGATCTTGCCTTCGAAGTGCACCTCGCGGATCGGCTGACCGACGCTGAACAGCGCGAGCTTGAGCAGCCGCAAAACCTCGGCCCGAGAGTCGATGTCCGAGGTGGTGTAGCGGGCGAAGATGCGTACAAGCCGATCGCGGTCCTCGATCAGCTGTGAGACCGCGATCTGTTGTTTGGCCTGACGCAGGAACTCCTGCTGCCGCGCGGAACGGACGAGGTCGTTGTCCTCGTGGCGGAAGCGCACGAACTGGAGCGCCTCGCGCCCGCACATGCGCTGGTAGCCGGGCTGGAGGTTGATGTACGAGTATGCGGCGGAGGCGTTGTAGTAGCGACGGTCGACCTCCGCGTAGACGCAGCCGACGGCGTTGACCGCCGCCCAGAAGCCGCGGAAGTCGATGTTGATGACGTGGTTGATGGGCAGGCCGGTGAGTTGCTTGACGGTCGCCAGCGTCAGTTTCGGCCCGCCGTACTCGTAAGCCGCGTTGATCTTGGCGACGCCGTGCCCCGGGATGCGCACTTTGAGGTCGCGCGGGAGCGACATCAGCGCGATCGCCTTCTTCGACGGATCGAGGCGAACGAGCATGATCGTGTCCGAGCGCGCCCCGCCGCCGCCCTCGCCGGAGTTCGCCGGCCGCCGATCGGAGCCGAGGATCATGATCGTCTGCGGCTGCCCCGGGTCGGTACGGGCAAGCTGCGCGCCGAGTCGCAAGCGCGGATGCTCCTGGAGCGCACCGACCACACGATCGACCTCGCGAAAAGCGACGACCGCCGTCGCCGACGCCGACGCGAAGACGATCGCCGCCGCGCCAGCCAAGAGGCGGGGCCAGAGGCGGGTCTTGCGTGCTGGCGCCGTCAACACGATCGGGCCCCTAAACCTGCCCGTCGCTGCCGTGGCGGCGGAGCCGCGTAAACGAGAGCGAAGGTGTCGCGTGCCTGCGGTTCGCTCATCTCGAGGCGGGCACAGTGCCGCAACGTCTTCTAGCGCACGACGAAACGCGATTCCCGGAGAGCTGAAAGCGGTGCAGCAACCCCGTAGGCGGTGAGCGATGCGAACCTGCTCCCGAGCCAATCGTATACGGGGGCAGCCGCTACCAGCCGTCGGCCCGCGACCAGCCCGACCCATCGCGCGCGTGCAGCCGATCGACCCTCCAACTGGACGTTGACCGCGAGCGCGTAGCGCTGCTGCGCACCGCTTGCGGTCCTGCCAGCCGTGTCTCTACTAGCCGGAGGTCGGTGTCGTCTGGCGATCGGATACCACGCCCGAGACACCACCGACAGCCGCACTCCAGGCGAGGCATCTTTCCGAGCCGCTGCTTGCACGAGCGCCTCCGGTACGAGTGCGGTGGACACCGTCTCCCACCCTTGTCCGGCGAAGCGGCTCCAGGCGCGCGCCAGTTGCAAGCGGTCGTGAACGAACCGGTCCCACCGCACACTGACTACCTTTCCTTTCTGCGAGGTGAGCGTCAGACGACGCCGTACTGGTGCCTCTGCAAGGAGGTTCTTACCGATTAGCTCCCGGATGCTCAGCCCGGCGGCGTGCAGCACTGTCGGTGCGATGTCGATCGTGCTCGCCGCGGCGGTGCTGACCAGCCCGCGCCGCTGGAACGGCGCCTTAACGAACAAAGGCACACCGGCGATATCAGCGAAGGTGCGCGGAAACGGCTCGCGGCGCCCGTAGCGCGGGCGAAAGGCAACACCGTGGTCGGCGGTGACGATCACCAGCGCCCGATCCCAAATCCCGAGCTCCTTGAGGCGCTTGACGATCCTCGCCAGGACAGTGTCGGTAGCACCTGTTTGAAACAGGAAGCGCTGCTTCTGTTGGTCGACGAGAGCGCGATCGGATCCCCAGCGGTCGCCGACGATGCCCGCGAGGCCGAGCGGTTTGGCCTCGTAGCGACGGAGGTCAGGGAAGTATCGCCACGGGATGTGCGGCAGCTCCACGTGCATGAACACGAACGGTGGCTCGCCTCGTGGAGAGCGCAACGCGGCGAGTGCGCGAGCGGTGATCCCCACAGCGTTACCGAGCGCGTCCCGGTCGTTCGCCAGCACGCGCTGGAACTGCTGCCCGGCACGATCCCTCCCGGTGTCGCCACCGTCGGTGGCGCCCTCCCCCTCACCCAGGAAATCGGCGTAGCCCTGATCGATCCGCGGCAACAGCGCGCGCAACGATCGCGGCGCTACGACATGGGCAGCGACTACCGCGCTGTCTTCGACCAAGCGCCACCACTTCTCAGGACCAGCAGCACGCTCGCGTAGGCACTCCTCGACCTGACACATCCCCGTCACGGGCTCGGACACCTCGAGCCGGTAGCGGTCGGCGAGCGCGCTGAACAAGTTGGTCGGGTACGCGGCTGCCACAGGCGCGCGCCCGGCACGCGGTCGCGCCCCCGACACGATCGTCGGGACGGCCAAGTAAGTGTCGCTCGCCGGCGATGTCGCGAACCGAAACCACGTCGCGGTTCGAGCCAAGGCCGCGAAGGCCGGAAAGCGCGAGCTGTCCACGCGCCCGTTCTTGTCCTCGAGGGCGTATGACGGCAGCTCGTCGAAAACGATCAAGATCACTGGGGGCCGAGTACGAGCTGTACCGCCGTCGTCGTGTTCGCGCTCTCCGGCTGCGGCTGCCGCGGGCGGGCCGCTCAAAAGCTCGCGGGCTGGTGACAACGCTAGGAAATAGGCGACAGCGAGCGGAGCTGCGAGCGAGCTGAACCGCAGCGCCGCCCGCGCACTCGCGCTCCGCGACAGCAACGCGGCCACCGCCACCGCGACGCATCCGCCGACGGCCAGACCTGCTGTCGCCCGACCGAACGGTCCGCCGTGGAGCAAGGGAAGAACCAGGAGTGCTGCAAGCGTCCCCTCGACGAGACGCAGAAACGCGCGCCCGATCGTCGAGCCGACGGCCACCGTCACTGCCCGGTACGACAGAAACAGCACAAGGGGTGGCAGAGCGACCAGCGCGACCGCGAACAGCGCCACCTCGTGGCCGTTCAAGCCGTGCGCCAAGTAGAACGGCTGCTCGGGTGCCGTGACCCGAAAGAAAGGCACTCCGACGGCCAGCGTCCAGGCGCCTGTGAGCTCGAACAGCGCTTCCAGGTCGCTTCGTGGTCGGGACACTAGCCCTCCAAGGTCGCTACGGGTGGGGGCACCGACACTCCGGCGGGCACGACGCCACGCCCGTCCGGCTGCCGGCCTTCGGCACCGTGTGCAGAGCGTAACTATCGACGCACGGCCGAACCCTTCCTTCCGTGGACTTGTGTCGTTAGCGCCAGCTGCTTACGCTCGCACCAGTGTCGCGATCGACGCTCGAGCAGCCCCCCGCGACGCGCGCTGCCAGCGCCGGCGCCCATACCGCCC
>BEIR01000071.1 GCA_002898855.1 bacterium HR41 | reverse complement strand
GCTACATCGGGGCGCATCGGCTTGCCCTGGCGGTAGGCAAGCGGCCCGTCGTAGCCGCCGCTGCCGCCGCCGCCGAGCGGTGGCGCGATCGCTGCGGGCGGCACGATCGCGGCGGCCGCGCGAGCGCGGGCGCGCGGTCGGCGCGACCGGCCGAGCCGCCGATCGAGCGGCGTCGCGACGGTGCCCCGAACAGTCACCGCGACGGTCGTGGGTGCGAAACCCGCTCCGAACTCGACCGCGATCGCGTGCCCTTCGGCACCGTTTGCACGCGCCGTGCGCACGGCCGCGCGCTCTGCCAGCGAGCGGTACGCGCTGTCGCTCAGGTGCAGCGGGTTAGGGCGACCGCCTGGAAGCGTCGGTGCCACGAACAAGCTGTGGTAGTTGCGGGCCATCGTCCGCCCTGCCGCCAGCGCCGCCAGGTCGGCTGCGCGCTGCAGACGCCCCTTGCCGGTGAGCCCTGCGCCGACGGCCGCGAGCGCGAGAACGAAGCCGCTCGTCAACACGACGAAGACGAGCACGAGAGGCAGCGCCTGTCCTTGCGCTGACCGCCAGCGCGTGCGCCAGGCGCGCGGGGCGGCCTCTAGTGAGCGCGCTCCCGACCCCTCGGGGGTGGCGCAGGGGCGCGGGCAACGGCGGTGCCACGCCCTGATCACGCACAGGTTCCGCGTCACACGAAGACCCTCGCGCCAGCCGCGTTACCGGGGGCTTGCGCCTGTTACAGCGCGGCAAACAGGCGAGCGCTTGCCTGCCGGCATCCGCAGAGGCGCGATACCTGGTGTTGTGGGCCGATCCGGGCGCGAGCGGTGGAGCGCTTGCCTGCCGGCATCCGCAGACGCGCGATAGAGCGGACGGCGGCGCGGCAGGCCGGGCGATCGCGGCTCGCGACCGCCGCAGCCCACGCGACGAGCCGTCCGTCAGCGCGGCTCGCCGAACAGCTCGCGCCAGAGGCTCGCAGCAGGCGCCGAGAACACCCCAGCCGCGACCCCCGCCGCGGCGAGTCGCGCCGCGAGCGGCGCGTGCGGCCACTGCACGTGGGGAACCGGCGGCATCCCTTCGACCGACCGGTCGCTGCGGTCGGCGCGGACGAGCAGCGCGACACGCCCAACCGGGCGCCGCGAACTGGGCTCGCACCACGCTTCTGGGCAGACTGCTAGCGCTGCCAAGGCAAGACGGAGAAGAGGTGCCGGAGCTGTCGCACCAACAACGAGCGCGAGAGCGTCGAGCCCGGGCGGGATCTCGTCGAGCGCTCGACAGCCGAGATCGACGACTACCGCGCTGCCGCCGGCAAGGGTCACAGCCGTCCCGAGCGCAGCGAGGAACGCCGCTTCGGAATGTGGCGCGGGCGCGGACGCGGGTGCCTTCGAGTGCGAGTGCGCACCTCCCGCCGAGGGCTCCCCCGCGGGCTGGCCACCGGAGAGCTGCCCGCCCGCGGGCGCGTGCAGCTCGTGGACGCGCAGCGGGTCGACGATCGCCAAGCGCCCGACCCGCCGCAGCGGGCAACCTGCGGCGGCGAACAGCGCCTGCAAACCGCGTGCTCTCGCACCGCCGAGCGCCCCGCCAACGTCTGCGACGCGGTGGGATCCGTTGGGCGCCCGCCCACTCTCGCTGCCCGGGTTCTCCGCGGGTACTGCGGGCGCGCGTCCGGCGCCCGGCGGTGCCGCGAGCGAGCGGGACGCTAGCTCGACGACCACCACCCGGGGCTCCCGCGTTCGCCGACGGCGCCGGGCGCGGATGGCGAGCGCCAACGCTCGCGCGGTGGTCGTCGCGCCGTCCCCTTGCCGCAGCGCGATGACGCCGACCAGCGGCACCCGAGCCGCTCTGGCCGGGAAGCTTGCGGGAGAGGGGGGCCGGGACAGCGACAGCGTCGGCACCGCCTTGAACGCTCGCGCCTCGGAGTGTGACCTTGCCGAGCGCTCGGCAGGGTCGGCGGAGCGGCATCCGCCGCCGTGTACACGCGCCGACGCCCGTAGCTGGCTTGCGTCGTCCGGCGGCGAGCTCTCTGCGTCGCACCAGGTGTTGCGAGTTGCAGCGCGGCCCGTGTCGGCGACGTCGGTGGCAGCCGGCGCTTTCGCACCGCTCGAGCGATCGTCCGCCGCCACCGGCACCCGCTCGAACAGGAAATCGTCGACCGCGCGGAGCAGGGACGAGAGGGCGCTCACCGGTGCCCCCCGTTCGGGGTTTCCGTCGGCGCTGCGCGCGAAGCGAGGGACTGTGCGGCCGCTCCCCTCACGGCCCCTCCAGGCTCGCGTGCGCCCTCACGGTGCGCAGTGCACGCGGCACCCCGGGCAGGCTCCGCGCCAGCCGCACGGTGACCGCCACCGAATCCCCGCGCACGACGAGACGCGTGCGTCTCCGCTGCTCAGGCGTCAATGCTCGCTCGAGCGCCGCTCGCGGATCGTCGCCCTGCGCCAACGCGGCGGTAGCGCTGGCCGCGGCGGCGTGGGCCGCGACGTGCGCGCGCCACAGCCAGAACCCCTGCAGGGCGGCGAAGGCGAGAGCGATCAACACGAACGCGCCGACCAGCGCCTCGACCGTCGCCTGACCTGCGCGTCCGCTCGTACAGGGACGGGCAGGCCGCTCGCACCACGGCGCTCGCCGCGGGCTCCGCGACGGGTAGTCCCCGGCCTCCCCGCCACGGCAGCGGCTGCAGCGGCGGCAGCGGCTGCGGCGGCGATAGCAGCAGCGGCGGCTGCGCCAACAACACGAGCAGCACGAGTGGCAGAGGCCCGACGCGCAGCACCAACGGGGGCGTGTGCCGGACGCGCCGTCGCCACCGCTTGCGCGCTGCTCGTGGGTGCGTAGCCGAGACGTCTGCGCAGAGGTCACCGCAGCGCGCCGTACATCGCTGCCCGACCGCTTACAGCGACGCGGCCGGTCCCGCCGAGCACGGGCACGGTTACGCGCAGCTCGACCCGCCCCTGCCGAACGCGTACGCGCAGCGTGCGCCGCAGCTGCCTAGGCAGCGCCGAGCGTGCGGCAACGACCGGATCGCTCCCGACCATCGCGGCGCGCGCAGCGACACGGGCGGCGTTGGCGGCGGTCGCGCCGGCGTAACCGACGCGCGCCACCTGCCAGCCGGCAGCTGTCGCCACGGCGAGCAGCGCCACAGCCACGAGCAGTTCGATCGCTGCTTGTCCGCGCTCGGCGGCCACGCGGCGATACTCGGTCCGCGCCGCGCACGGTTGGGTTACGAGCGTCGCAGAGCGGTTACAACGCGCCGCGCCCGACGCCGCGTCCGAGCGCCCGCGCACACGCACGCCGAGCAACCGACGAAGCCTTCAGGAGAGCGTGCGGTAGCGGGTCCACACCCACACGAGCCCGTAGCAGGCGAGCGCGAGCAGCATCAGCCACAGAAGCAGCCCACCGCCGCCCGCTGCCAGCAGCCGACCCGCCGCCGCGAGCGCCCACGCCGCCAACCCGAGCGAGCCGTACAGCACGAGCCGCAACCGCGGCGTCAACGACTCGATCTCGTCGCGGTACCGCGCCCACAGGCGCACACCGCCGTAACCGACGGCAGCGAAGAAGGCGAACGTCACGGCGGTGCCGGCGACGTCGATCAGCCGCCCGCCCGACGGTACGACCGCCAGCGCGAGCGCGACCAGCGCCAGCACCAAGAAGCTCGCGTAACGCGGCATCGCGACGAGCCTAGCGAGCGCGCCAGGCTAGGAGATGACGCCTGCCGCGACCAGCGCGAGAACGACAGCCCCGAGCGCGACGCGGTAGACGACGAACGCGCCGAGCGAGTGGGTCTGCAAGTAGCGCAAGAGAAACGCGATCGACGCGTAGCCGAAGACGAACGCCGACACCGTCGCTACCGCGATCGCCAACGCCCCGGCGCGCGTGGTGGCCGTCCCGTTCACCAGTTTGTGGAGCTCGAACAGGCCGCTCAGCACGATCGCCGGGATCGACAAGAGGAACGAAAACCGCGCCGCCGCTGCGCGCTCCAGACCGACCAGCAATCCGGCCGAGATCGTCGCGCCCGAGCGCGAAACGCCGGGCACGAGCGCGAGCGCCTGAGCGAAGCCGACTGCGAGCGCGTCGCGCAGACCGACCGACCCGAGCCCTCGCTCGCGCGCTCCCAAGCGCTCGGCCGCCAACATCACCGCGCTGAACAGGATCAGCGCGGTGCCGATCAGGTAGAGGCTGCGCGCGCCCGTCTCGATCTGGTGCTGGAAGGCGAAGCCGAACAGCGAGATCGGCACCGTCGCCACCACCAGGTACCAGCCGAGCCGTGCCTCGAGCTGGCGCGGACGTGTCTCTCGCCGCGCGACGCTCGCCAGCCAGGCGCGCGCCACAGCCCAAAGGTCGTGCCGGAAGTACCACACCACGGCCACGGTCGTGCCGAGCTGGACGACTGCCGTAAAGGCGGCACCGGGGTCTTCCCAACCCGCAAACGCAGGGACGATGCGTAGGTGCCCGGTGCTCGAGATCGGCAGAAACTCGGTGAGCCCCTGAACGACGCCGAGAACGATCGCTTCGAGCAGTGACATGTGGACCTCTTCGCGTGGTCGATCGAGGCGTGGGAACCGGTGGTCCAGCCGCGCGGCGGCGAACCCTAGTAGGTGGTGCCGTGGCGGACCGACCGGCGGCGTCGCGCCGTCCCACGGGCCGGGCGGTTACAGTTCCCGGCACGATGCAGCAGGCCAGCGACAAAAAGCGGGCACTGGTCGGAGCGGCCGTGGCCGTACTCGTCGTCGCCTGGGCGGCCCCCGCGGCCTTCGCCAGCGACAACGGCGAGGGACTATTGGGCGAGACCACCGACAAGCTCGTCACGTTCTTCGCTCTCGGCGTCCTTGGTTTCTTCGTGCTCGTCGTCGTGCTGGCGTCGATCGCGCAGGCGCTCCTCGAGCAGCGCAAAGAGCGGCAGAAGGCGCTCCACCTCCGGCGGCGCATCGGCTGGTAGCCGAAGCGGAGCCGTCGATGTCCCGGCAGCGGCGAGCACGACCCGAAGCCGTGCTGCCGGCCCAGCGACCAGAGGATTCGCACCGGCGGCGATGAGCTCGGTGCGCTACGAGCGTCGCGGCGCGTCCGTGGTGGTGACGATCGACCGCCGTGAGCGCCGCAACGCAATCGACGGCGCGACCGCAGCCGCCCTCGCCGACGCCCTCGAACGCTTCGAAGCCGACGACGACGCTGCCGTTCTCGTGCTCACCGGTGCCGGCGACGAAGCCTTCTGCGCCGGCGCCGACCTCAAGGCGATCGACACGCTTGCCGGCCGCATCGACGATCCCGGCGGGCCGCTCGGTTTCACCCGCCGGCCGGCGCGAAAACCCACGATCGCAGCGATCTCGGGCTGGTGCGTGGCGGGTGGGCTCGAGCTGGCGCTGTGGTGCGACCTGCGCATCGCCACCAGCACGGCCCGCTTCGGTTGCACCGAACGCCGCTTCGGCGTCCCGCTCGTCGACGGCGGAACCCAGCGTCTGCCGCGGATCGTCGGTCTCGGCCCGGCGCTCGACCTGATCCTCACAGGGCGCGTCATCGATGCCGAACGCGCCTTCGCGCTCGGGCTCGTGAGCGAGGTTGTGCCGCCCGGCGAGCACCTCGAGCGGTCGCTGGCGCTCGCCGAGCGGATCGCCTCCTACCCCCGCCGAACGCTGCTCGCCGACCGCCGCGCTGCGCTCAGCGCCCTCGACTTGTCGCTAGCCGAGGGTCTCGAGCTCGAGCGCCGGCTCGGCCGCGAGACGCTCGCCGACGCAGCCGCGGGCGCCCAGCGCTTTGCACGCGGAGAAGGACGGCACGGCCAGGGCGTGCCGGGCACGCCGTCGCTCTAGCGCGCCGCCCGCGCGCCGAGCGCGCACGGCGGTCAGCGGCCGGGATGGTCGCTAGCCACGAGCGTGTGGCTGCCCTCGCGCGGGGGGCGCCCGGCCACCACGTCGTCGTAGACCGCCGCCAAGCCACGGGCAAGCGCCGGCCAGCCGTAACGGCGGCGCGCCTCGGCGTAGGCGCGCTCGCCGCGGGCGCGCCGCTCCTCGCTGTCGCTAGCGGCCTCGACGAGCGCGCGAGCCAGCGCCTGCTCGTCGTCGGGCGGCACGAGCCAACCGGTCTCGCCGTCGGCGACGATCTCGGCCGGACCGTAGGCGTTCACGACGATCGCCGGGAGCCCGCAGGCCATCGCCTCGACGATCACCGCGCCGAACTCCTCGCGCACCGAGGGCAGTACGAAGACGTCGGCGGCGTTGAGCGCTTGCGGCAGCTCTTCGTGGCCGTGCCAGCCGGCGAGGAACGCGTAGCGGTTGCCCGTCGCACGGATCGCCGCCAGCGGATGTTCGCCCTCCCACTCGCCGGGGAAACCGCCGACGATCACGAGCGGTGCCGGCACGTCGAGCGCGCGCAGCGCGCGCGCGTGCGCGCGGACGAGGAGCGGTACCCGTTTCATCGCCGTGAAGCGGCCGACGAAGACGAACGTGACAGCGGCGCCGGCGAAACACTCGAGATCCTCGGGCCGGTAGGCGACGGTCCCAGGTCGCCCGCTCTCGTCCCAGCCGCGCGGCTCCTCCACCAGCCAGCGCTGCCACAGCGCCCGGCGCTCGGGGGGCGACGCCGGACGCCGGTCGAAAGCCTGCGGATCGAAACCGTTCGGAGCCCAGACGACCCTGTCCGGATCGACCCCGAGCTCGGCGGGCACACGAGCGACCGCCTCGGGCGAGAGCACGAGCAGGCGGTCGCACGACTGCGCCCAGCGGCGCATCCGCTCGGCCCAACGGTCGGCGTAGCGCCAGCCGGCTGGGGCGCCGGCGCGGATGCGATCAAGCATGGCGAGCTCGGTGCCGTGGA